>JAGDYV010000021.1:0-92118 GCA_049116495.1 Hyphomicrobiaceae bacterium
AAGACAACACCGGCTATGATCTCAAGCATCTGTTTATCGGTGCTGAAGGCACGCTCGGCATCGTGACAGCAGCTGTTCTGCGTCTTTTCCCTCTGCCCAGCGCAACTGAAACCGCCTGGATCGCTCTGCAAAGCCCGGAAAAGGCGGTCGAATTGCTCGGCTTCATGAAGTCTAAGCTTGGCGAGCAAGTCTCAGGTTTCGAGCTACTGCAGCGCTCCGTCGTTGATCTCGTTCTCGAGCACATCCCTAATACTGAAGACCCGATCGCGGCTCGCTACCCCTGGTATGTGCTTACCGAAGTCTCAGGGCAGGGCGCCCCGGGTTCGCTCAGCGAGCCTTTTACCGACGCACTTGGCGAAGCTGCTGAACTCGGCCTGATCGATGATGCCGCCGTTGCCTCATCGGGCGCGCAAGGTCAAAAATTCTGGTACATGCGCGAAGAAATGGCCGAAGCTCAGAAACGCGCAGGCCCCAGTATCAAACATGACGTCTCTGTGCCGGTGTCGAAAATTCCAACCTTCCTTGCCGAAGCTTCAGCGGCTCTCGAAAAGGCGTATCCGGGCATCAACATCGTCACTTTCGGCCATGTCGGCGACGGTAATATGCACTACAATCCAGTGGCGCCCGAAGGCTGGACCCGGCAGGAATTCGCCGGCGAGCGCGCCAAAGTCAATCGCATCATTCACGATCTTGTCGTCCGTTTCGACGGTTCAATCAGCGCCGAGCATGGCGTCGGCCGCCTCCGCCTCGACGAAAACATGCACTACAAATCACCGATCGAAATCGAACTCATGCGTTCGCTTAAAAAGGCGCTCGATCCAGATAACATCATGAACCCGGGTAAGGTCATCCGTCTGTGAGCGACGCTGGACATCCCCACTTGATATCGGTGGACTGGGGCACAACCAGTCTGCGCTGCATGTTGATGAGCGATGATGGGACAGTGCTCGACCAAACCAAGACTGAGCGCGGTATCTTGAAGACGAACGGCCAATCGTTCGCAGACATACTGCATCAGCAGATTGAGCGCTTCCTGCCTCAGTTCGCATCCAATGCAGCAGTGCCCGTCCTGATGTCGGGTATGATCGGCAGCCGGCAAGGCTGGCAGGAAGCCGCCTATCTCAGGTGTCCGGCCTCACCGCACGACCTCGCGCAAAGCCTTCTATCGGTTGCGACGCCTGGTACTCCGCTGGCTCGATGTGACGTGCGTATCGTGCCGGGCATGGATATCACCGAAGATGTCGCCTCTGGCGCCCTTCCGGATGTTATGCGTGGCGAGGAAACGCAGGTCTTCGGCGCACTACTCGGTGCGGAACTTGCTGACGGAGTGTTCGTGCTTCCGGGGACTCATTCGAAATGGGTTCACGTTGAAGCCGGCACAATAACGAAGTTCCGAACGTTCATGACTGGCGAAATCTATGCCGCACTCCTGAGTTCGACAATTCTCGGGCGCTTGGCGGAAAGCGATCTTATTGACGAAGAAGGATTTTCGCTTGGCGCCATGACGGCTAAACGTGCCGGTCCTTCTTCAACCCCTGGCGGCCTGCTCAATATGCTTTTTACCGCCCGCTCGCGCGTCCTTCACGGTGAATTGGCGGAAACCGCCGTGCGCAGCTATCTCTCCGGATTATTGATCAGTGCAGAGATCATAAGTGGTGCAGAAATCGGCGATGGCGCCGCATCAAGTACTCTGCCTTTGGTTGCGCGTATTATTGGTGATGACATCCTGCAGCAGCGCTACATAAGGGCCGGGTCGCTGATTGGCGGCACGATCAAGCCTGCTGTCGCCAACCCAGTGCCCGTGGCACATTTGGCCATCGCGAGAATGGCCGGAATTGTGGCATAACCAATCACAATGTTGGGCCGAGCAGCGGGGTAAACAAGAGATGTCAACACCACTTGACGAAGCACTGGAAGCATGCCCATTGATCGCCATTCTACGTGGCATCACGCCAGCCGACGCAATTGACGTCGGACAGGCTCTCTTCGATGCTGGGATTCGCATTATCGAAGTGCCGCTCAATTCTCCCGAGCCACTGAAATCCATTGAGCAACTCGCCAGCCAATTTGGTGGAAACGCACTCATCGGCGCTGGAACCGTTATGACACCAGATGATGTCATCGAGGTCCGTGATGCCGGCGGAGAACTGATTGTCATGCCGCATTCAGATGCTGAGATCATCGACGAAGCCAAAGCAGAAGGGTTGATCTGCCTGCCCGGCGTTGCAACGCCATCCGAAGGGTTTGCAGCCCTGACCTGTGGAGCCGATGGCCTCAAAATGTTCCCGGGCGAGGCCATGCCGCCGAAAATCGTCAAAGCTTGGCGCGCCGTGTTCCCGGAAGCGATCAAACTGATGCCGGTTGGCGGCGTGTCCGTCGAGAATATACCTGATTACCTCGCAGCCGGTGCCAGCGGCTTTGGCATTGGCACTGCACTCTACGCGCCTGGTCGTACTGCCAGCGACGTTAAGGACCGGGCGGAAGCGCTTGTCGCTGCGTGCCAATCCTGATTTGAATGCGACGAAAATCTGTAGATGGAGCGAAAGTCAATGAGCGAACCGTGTGATCTATCAGCCGTAGAGGCACGCCGCCTGATTGCCTCCAAGGCCCTTTCTCCGGTCGAATTGATGCAGAGCTGTCTGGATCGGATTGAAAAGACCAACCCTGCGGTTAACGCAATGGTCGCAATGGACGAGAAGGGCGCTCTCGATACTGCTCGCAATGCCGAACAGACAGTGATGCATGGCGAACCACTCGGTCTTCTGCACGGCCTGCCACTCGGCATAAAAGATCTCCAGGCAACAGCAGGTCTTCGAACAACATACGGTTCTTTGCTTTATGAAGACCATGTCCCTGAAGAAGATGAGGATACTGTCGCGAACCTGCGCAACGAAGGCGCGATTATCGTTGGCAAAACCAACACGCCCGAGTTCGGCGCAGGAGCCAACACCAAGAATCGCGTTTACGGCGCGACCGGCAATCCGTTCAATCCAGACCTGACTTGTGCCGGATCATCTGGCGGTTCTGCCGTTGCGCTTGCCTTGGGGCAGGTGCCGATTGCGACAGGCTCCGACTATGGCGGCAGTCTCAGAACACCATCAGCCTATTCCGGCATCGTCGGCATCCGCCCATCACCGGGCGTGGTACCGGGCTCGGATCGCGCCGCACTGATCAGCCCGTTTTCGGTCAACGGTCCGATGGGCCGGACCGTCGAAGATGCCCACCTCTTGCTCAAGGCCCAAATTGATCTGGACAAGCGTGACCCATTCTCCAATGACGATGTCATGCGCATTCCGGAAGTCCTATCGGGCATAGATCTTGCTGGTCTCAATATCGCCTTTTCGGAGGATCTCGGCTGCGCTCCGGTCGACAATGGCATCCGGAAGGTGTTCCGCAATCGCGTGAACACGTTCTCACACGTCTTTGCAACCGCAACGGAGGCCAGCCCTGATTTTGGTCGCGTGCATGATGTGTTTGAAATCCAGCGGGGCATCAATTTTGCGACGGCCCACATGGAGCGTCTCGAAAATCACCGCGATAAACTCGGGCCGAATGTGATTGACAATACCGAGCGTGGTTTGAAATTCACGGCGAAGGACGTCGCCTGGGCTCAGGGCGAGCAAGGCGCCATTTATCGGCGCTACATGGAGTTCTTCGATGACTTCGACATTTTGATCTGTCCAACGGCTGCCGTCTCGCCATTCCCACACGAACAACTCTCGGTATCGGAGATCAACGGCGAGCAAATGCCGACCTACATGCGTTGGCTGACACTGGCTTATGCCCTCACGGTGGCGCTCCCCACAGTCGTCGCGCTGCCTTGCGGAGTCGATGATCACGGCATGCCTTTCGGCATTCAGATCGCCGGCCCAAACGGGTCCGATGGCATGGTCATCGAAGTTGCCCATGCACTTGAACAGGTTCTTGCGGCCAACCCGGATACCCGACGCGCCGTACCCGATATTGCAAAGCTCGTCGGCTGAGCGGTCACAGCCAGGAAGATGTGTTTAGATTCCTGGTCACGGCCAATCGAATTGCCCTGACGCTCAGTGAATTTCGTCCTGTTTGGCGATAGCAGACTTCAACTTTTCGAACGTGAAGCCTGGCGCCTTGGCAAGGTCGAGGATCACTGCCTCCTTCCGAGCCAGCAGGTCACACGCCGCCGGAATTTTTGCAACGGCATCCTCCGGTACAACCACAGCACCATGCTGGTCAGCGTGGATGATGTCGCCGGATTGGACAACCATTCCGGCAATGCGAACAGTCTGCCCGAAACCTGCAAGATGAACGTGGGCATGGCTTGGTACAATCGAACCTGCAAGCGCATTGAAGCCGTCTGCCCAATCCGGAATATCGCGGATACCTCCGTCCGTGATGACACCGACGCCACCCAATCCTTTGTGGATATTGGACTGTACTTCGCCCCAAAAGCAGCCAAAACCGGTGTCTTCGGCATCGAGATCTTGCAACACGGCAATACTTGGCGTTGGCCCGCCCTTCGCAATGTACTCGTAGTAATCAAGCCGTTGCTGCTTACCCTTGTCCCCAGTGAACTCATTTGGGTGCGTCGCCCGGATCGTTGCCGTTCGCGCGTAGCCAATGAACGAGCCATTGCCCGGAAATGGATTTACCAGCGGTTTGCGCGTGAACCCTGACAAGCGCGACGCTGGATCGATAATCTCCAGCGCGTTGCAAATGGTCGGCGTGTCAAACTTCGTCAGCTGCTCGAAATACTCCTGCGCCGCCATCGGGCACCTCCTTTTCTATGTTTTCCATGTCGTGATCACCCAAGGCGACCGACTAGCCAGTCGTCACGTCGGGCACCGAATTGACTCCGATCTTGGCGGCTGCCCCCTTGATCGCTTCCCAGGTTTCATCCGAGATCGGGATCCCGTTGGCGTCACGTTCGGCACGGACCTGACGCTCTTTGTCTCCGGGCGCCAAGACCGCACCACCCTCTTCGATGGGTCGCGCCGTCTTGTAGAAAGTCAGATAACGCTCAACATCCTCGGGAAAGAAGCCGTCGGGATCGATCTTCTCCGGGTCGATATAGACCGACAGCATCCCGTTCGCCCAGCGCCGGCCCTCTAGCGGTGCGCCGGTGCCGGTCAGCGAACCGCCGAGAATTTCCACCATGAACGCAAGACCTGAGCCCTTGTGGTCACCCATCGCACGGATGGCGCCTTTGCCGTTACGGTAATTTCGTGGCCCAGATGGTGCGTAGTCCCCGTAGAGATAATGCGGATCACCAGCGATGCTGCCATCTTCGGCCACAAGTGCATTATCCGGCAATGCCTTACCACCCTGGCTCGCAACCAGAACTTTGCCCTCAGCAACCACAGAGGTCGCGAAATCAAGAATCAGCGGCTCGCCATTCTTGCGCGGCACACCGCAGGCATAAGGTGCCGTTGAAAAGCGCCGGTCAATGGCGCCAAACGGGGCAACCAGTAGAGAAGCCGGCGCATTGACATGATGCGTTGAAACCAACCCGGCCGCAGCCGCCATCTCAGCCCATTCACCGACGCGCCCGACGTGACCACTGTTGCGCAGCGCAACCAGCGCCAGGCCATGCTGTTTCGTGCGCTCGATACCCAACTGCACGGCCTGCTTGGCCATCGATTGACCAAAGCCGTACTGTCCATCAACCACCACCATTGACGGCGTATCGATGACAATTTCCAGCTCACGATCCGCGACGAAATCGCCATCCGCTAGCCATTGCAGGTAGCGCGGCACTCGCACCACACCATGGCTATCGTGACCAGTTAGGTTGGCACTGACCAACGACGCACCCAGCTGGGTTGCTTCACCTTGTGAGCAACCTGCCTTGGCGAAGATATCCCGGACGAAATTGCTCAAATCCTGTGGCTTGATGCTAATCATGAGGCGTGCACTCCGGGCTGGTAATGGATTGACCGGCAAACTGGCGCAAACGATTAGATTTGCCTAGTTTGGAGAAACATCAATTCCGCTGCTGATCGCCTGGCATGCCAGCCGAAATACGAGGATACCCCATGAACTTCGACCTGCCAGAAGACCTTGCCAAGCTCAAGACCGAGGTCGACGCCTTTGTCCGCGACGAAGTGATCCCATTTGAAAAGGACCCGCGGTGGTTGGAGCATGGCCCAGGCGATGATCTGCGCCGAGATCTCAACGCCAAAGCGAAAGCGGCGGGGTTGCTGGCCGTACACGTCCCTGAAGCCTATGGCGGTCGTGACCTATCGCATTTCGAAAAAGCGGTGGTTTTCGAGGCCGCGGGATACTCCATCCTCGGCCCAATCGCGATGCATTGTCATGCCCCTGATGAGGGCAATATCCACTTGTTGGAAGAGGTTGGCACACCAGCTCAGAAGGAAAAGTTTCTCGCACCATTGGCGCGAGGTGATACACGATCGTGTTTTGCAATGACTGAACCCTCAGGCGGTGCCGGCTCTGACCCGAGCCTGCTCAACACGATTGCCAAGCCAGACGGCAATGGTTGGACCATAAACGGCCATAAATGGCTGATTACGGGGGCTGACGGCGCTGCCTTCACCATTATTATGGCGCGAACCGGCGATGGTCCGAGCGACTGCACAATGTTCCTGAAGGAATTGCCGCACGCGGATTTCAAAATCGAACGCACGTTGGACACCATGGATGGCTCGTTCATGGGTGGTCACTCCGTTATCGATATCGATGAACTGAAGGTCTCTGGCGACGACGTTCTCGGCGAGGTTGGCAAAGGCTTCCAATACGCTCAGGTACGCCTCGCGCCGGCACGATTGACGCATTGCATGCGTTGGCTCGGCGCTGCTCGGCGCTGCCATGATACGGCCGTTGAATATGCAAAGCATCGCAAGGCATTCGGAAAGACGCTGGGCGAGCATGAGGGCGTAAGCTTTCAGCTGGCTGACAATGTCATGGACATGCACACAGCACAGCTGGTGATTTGGCGGTGCGCTGCATCCCTCGATAAAGGCGAGCGCGCATCGTCGGAGAGTTCAATCGCCAAAGTGATCTGTTCAGAAGCCATCTTCCGTGTCGTTGATCGGTCAATGCAGATCCTCGGCGGCAGTGGCTTGACTGCCGACACCCCGGTGGAACGAATTTTCCGAGAAGTACGAGGCTTTCGAATCTACGACGGCCCATCGGAGGTGCACCGCTGGGCCATCGGTCGTCGGATCATGCAGGACAAGCTCCGCCTTTGAAGCGATCTGGTTCCAAATGATGGCGATGGTTAACGTCCGGCGAAACGAAAAACGGGTGAAATGACCAGCATTTCACCCGTTGATGAGCCTCCCTAGACTCGGGACCGATCGTTTAGACCGTCGATCCTTGAATTCGTTGGCCGAACCATGTCGTCAGTGCGTCATCAAGTCAAGCGATTGACAGGCATGAATCAGACGATCCAACAAAATTGATGAATGAATCCGCTATATTAAGATGCATAGACATACCGCGGTGCCTCTGCCCCGGACCAAACTGAGGAACAATGATGTCGCAAGAAAAGCGCAACACTATGACGGCAACAGAAGCACTCGTTGGATTGCTCAGTCAGCATGGTGTTGACACTATTTTCGGCCTTTGCGGTGATACATCGTTGCCGCTCTATGACGCGTTGCATCGAGATGCACGCGGCATATCGC
Organism: Hyphomicrobiaceae bacterium; assembly: GCA_049116495.1. Classification (GTDB taxonomy): domain Bacteria; phylum Pseudomonadota; class Alphaproteobacteria; order Rhizobiales; family Hyphomicrobiaceae; genus CAJQQK01. Next base: position 7,629 of record JAGDYV010000021.1, read on the forward strand.
ACTACCTGACGCGCGACGAGCGCCACGCTGGCTATATGGCGGATGGTTATGCGCGCGTTACGGGCAAGCCCGGCGTCTGTGAAGGTCCCAGTGGCGGTGGCGCAACCTACATTCTGCCGGGTGTCGTCGAGGCCAATGAATCATCGATCCCAATCCTCGCGATCACGACAGATGTCGCGGTGACATCTCAAGGCAAGTTCCCACTCACGGAATTGCGCCAAGATGAATTATTCCGACCTCTGACAAAATATAACGGCGTGATCGATACTGCTGACCGTCTGCCCAACATGGTCCGTGCAGCCTTCAGGGCGATGACGACCGGAACGCCGGGCGCTGCGCATCTCGGTCTTCCGTTCGACGTCCAAAAACAGCATGTTGATGGTGCAAACGTTTGGGCGCAACCGGACTTCGAAAGCTTTCCGGCATGGCCGTCAGCACCAACGGTACGATCTGTTGAAGCCGCAGCAGAAGCAATGGTCAACGCCAGCAATCCGATTGTCATTTGCGGCGGTGGTGTCGTCATATCCGGTGCCGAAAGTGAGCTTGCGCATCTGGCGGAACGTCTCGATCTCGTCGTCGCCACAACGGTATCGGGCCAGGGCAGCCTTGCCGACACCCACCCAAACTGTCTCGGTGTCGTCGGCTCTAACGGTGGTGTCATCGCCACACGGAGCGTCGTCGAGGAAGCCGACCTCGTCATATTCATTGGCTGCCGCGCCGGCTCCGTGACGACAGAGCGTTGGCGGTTCCCGGCCGCAGGAACGCCGATCGTTCATATCGACAGCAATCCAATGGCAATATCGGCAAGTTACGAGACCGCATACCCTGTGCTCGGCGACGCGAAACTGGCTTTGGCGGCCATCAACGGAGCACTGGATACCATCAAGCCAAAATCACGGTTCGGTGGCGCTGCCCGCGTCGCGACAGCCAAGCAGGCGAAATTCGCCGCTTTCGAAGCACTGGCCGCCAGTGATGAGACACCGATCAAGCCAGAACGTGTGGTCGCAGAGCTAAATGCGGCATTGCCAGCGGACGCTGTGGTCGTTTGCGATCCCGGAACACCTTGCCCGTACTTCTCCGCATTCTACAAAACCAGCTTGCCGGGCCGACACTTTATCTCAAACCGCGCACATGGTGCCCTCGGCTTCTCTATGGCAGCTGCCATGGGCGCGCAGATCGGCCGCCCCAATGCGAAAGTCGTCTCGGTCATGGGAGATGGAAGTTTCGCCTTCTCGGTCGGCGAATTCGAATCCATCACAAGGTATAATCTGCCGATCTTGTTTATCGTATTCTCAAACTCGGTGTTCGGATGGATCAAGGCGGGACAGAAATCCGGCTTTGGTGAACGCTATTTCTCAGTCGACTTCAATCGCACCGATCACGCTGCGGTAGCACAGGCCTACGGCATTAAGAGCTGGCGCGTCGAAGATCCTCGTGCACTACGCAGTGTTCTGAAAGATGCAGCACAGCACGACGGACCGGCGCTGGTCGACATCATCTCCCAACCCCTGCAGGATTCGCAAGCGCCTGTCAGTGAGTGGATCGCTTAGAGCCCTTCAGACTTTGATGGGCCCAATTATGTTCGCAAACGGTGAGTCGGCCAGCAGGAGAGCGGCGCGGAGCGGTGCTGCGGGCAAGCCGTTCGACGCCCATGGGCGTTTACTGAGCGGCCGCCGATTGCGAACGATTCGGGCCGGGTGGATTTGCCCCATCTAAATCTGAAGGGCTCTGGAGCGCCGAATATGATTGGGATCAATGTAACGCAAACGAGGCACCACCGATTACGACAGTGCTGCCTTACATTCCTCATCGGGTGGGAGCGGGTCGCAATCCGTGCGTTTCACGCAGGATCTGAGTGCGGCGTCTAACGATGTCGAGAAAATACCGCTAATCGGACCTTGATAGAGACCGTGCGCCTGTAGCCCACATTGATAAAGCCTCACCAGCTTGGTGCCGCCGAGGTCCATTGCCTGCCGGTAGTCGCGATAGGCACGATCCACTTCGCCTCGCGCCTGTCTCAGATGCGCACGCGTATCGAAGGCATGCGGGCTGGTATTATCACGCCGCAGCGACTTCTCAACATCCGGCAATGCCTCTGCGATACGCCCCATTTTGAACATCGCCCAGGCGCGATTATTCAATGTCACAGCATGATTAGGTTGGATGGCAAGAGACTTGTCGTAGTCGGCAATCGCCTCGTTGTAGCGCCCGATCAGCGATAGCGCCAAAGCACGCAAAGCCAGGGCCTGGGCTTGCACCGATGGTGCAAGATGCGGCAGTTTCAAGAGCTCCGCACAGCCCTCAATGCGGCGCATGATATCCTTGCTGTAACATTCATGACCTTCAAGCGGCTTTGCACGGACACCGCCGGAACCTAAGGACGTCATCAATAAGGTCACGATCACAAAGAACAGTGCTCGTCGTTGCCACATATCATCGCCTCCAACCGCCAGGGCCAACGCATTCCACGTCTTTAAGCATAGCAACCCGGCAATTTAATCGTGTGCCGGCACCCGATGCTATCCGCTCCGGCTCAATTCATTCTCCGGAAACTCGATGTCTAGGCCGAGAATAAGAAAACTCCATGACTTGCCATGGCTGTCGAGCCCAAGCGACGTATTGACACCACCTTCGAGCGCCTCGCTGAGGACAAAGTTCAATCCATGAAGATTGTCGAGTTCGTAGCGCTTGACGTCCCCTTTTATCAGATCTGGGAAGGCCGCCTCAATGCGTTCAGCGGTCAATTGCTCCTTGACCAACAAATAGTCGCCCGGATCATAAACCCACACCGAAATATTGGACGTGTTACCTTTGTCACCCGCACGCGCATGCGCAATATCGTGCAGCCGGATTAAGCGGGTCGCAACTTTGCTCATGCTTCAAAAACCTTTACGGTTGGCGACACGGCGTCACGATCAATCATTGTAGAATGCGTGACGACGCCCGGCGTAATCTGGCCGCGATAACCGCCGCCGCCCGCTGGGCCGCAGCACAGCAGGGCTTCGACCTCCCAGAGCATCATCTCAATTAATTCCCTGTCCATCGAGCGCATGGCAACGCGCAAGCGTACGTCGTCAGCCGCATCCGGCACACCAAGACCTGCTGTAGCATGCAAGGAATTCAGCCCGATCAAGTCAATTCGGTAATTTCCAATCATGTCGGACAGCCGGTCGAACCGCTCAATCAGAATGTCACGAGCCAGCCGTGCGCGTGCCGCTGCGTTGACGCCAGCGTAGCTGACGCCGCCTTCCCCGAGCAAACCACCGTCAAAACCGACTGTCACCTTGAGTTGTTTCGGGCGCTGCGAACCTCCGGCCTGACTGACGCGAACCCTGTCTTTTTCAATCTCGGTTAGCTGCACATTGGAAAAGTCCGCTGTCACATCAGGTGTCAGGTACCGTGTTGGATCATGTACCTCGTAGAGCATTTGCTCTTTCACTATCGCGATATTGACCATGCCGCCGGCTTCATCCAGCTTGCGGATGACGGCGTGACCGTTCTCATCTATGTCCGCGATTGGATATCCACAGTCGGCAGGACGTGGCACGTCCTTGCGGCCAGGGTCGGCAAAATAGCCGCCCGTAATCTGCATGCCACATTCCATCAGATGGCCAACAAGCGTGCCCTGACCGAGACGTTGCCAGTCATCCGTCGCCCAGCCGAATTCGTCGACGATCGGTGCCAGGAACAGCGATGGGTCAGCGACACGCCCGGTTATGATCACATCGGCACCGGTCCGCACGGCGGGCAAAATGGCGTCGATGCCGAGGTAAACATTAGCGCCGACCAGCGGCCGGCCGACCTCGCTCAATTTGCGACCACCATAGTCGAACAGCACCGTTTCATCGTGCATATCGTCTGTAACCTCGTCACCGAGGACGGCTGCAACCTTAAGCCCGCTCATCCCCAGTTCCCGGGCCACGTCGACGATCACTTCAGCTGCAGCCTCTACATTCGCAACGCCCATGTTCGTCATGATTCGCGTATTATTCGCGCGGCAATGGCCAAGAACACCACGCATGCGCGCAGCCAGTTGCGGATTATAGCCACGCGCCGGATTGAGGCTGCGATCGCGATGTCCGAAAGCCAATGTACGCTCGCCGATGGTTTCGAACACTAACCAATCAAGCGCAGCCTTCTCGGCGAGATCAATCGCAGGCCCCAATCGATCTGACGAAAAACCTGCACCAGATCCCATCCGCATAATGTCGCTTCCTTATTCGCCGGACTCTGCTCTATTCTTACGACACCGTATCGCGCGCCCGTAGGGTTGCAAACTGCGGCACATCATTGATCCTCTATCGGAGCAGCCGATGCCGACCTTAACCTTCAACCGCGTATCACAAAATCAAACTGAAACCGTTACATTCGAGGCGACAAACCTGGTCGTTGCCGGCTGGACGGGCCGTGATCGCGCTGCGGTCGAGCATCACATCGAGGAATTAAAGGAACTTGGCGTCACACCGCCTTCGGCGACACCGGTATTTTACCGTACCGGCGTCGAACTTGCCGTACAGACCGAACATCTTCAGGTCCTCGGCCCGGACACCTCCGGCGAGGTTGAGTACATTCTACTCAGCTTCGATGACGGCCTCTGGTTTACGGTTGGATCAGATCACACTGACCGCAAAGCCGAAGCACAGGGTGTTGCGCTGTCGAAACAGCTCGCTGCGAAGGTCCTATCACGCACGGCTTGGCGCGTGTCCGACTTCGCGGACATCTGGGATGCCATGATGATTCGGGCATGGGCGACCATCAATGGCGAGAAAGTCTTGTATCAGGAAGCCGCGCTCGGCTCGATCCTGTCGCCTCAGGAATTGATCCACCAGTACACCGGCGGCGATACGCTTCCGGTTGGCACCGTCATGATGTCTGGTACCCCGGCCGCAATTGGCGGCATCCGCCCGGCCGACCGGTTTGACATGGAGATCGCTGACACGCTTGGTACGCATCGCCTGAGCCACGGTTACACCATCGAAGCCCTGCCTATCATAAGCTAAGCCATGCCGACCGGGGCACCGAAGAGCATTATCCAAGCTTGCGTTCGAGATAGACCACGCCCTTCTCGCCCTCAATCTCCCAACGCTCACCCCGTTCCACGAAGCCGTTCCGCTTATGGAACCGAAGCGATCCGGGGTTTGGCGGTGCAAGGTTGACTTCAGCAAGCAAAACTTCGCGCGCGCCTGCAAAACGTTCAATTGCCGCGACATAGAGTGCCTCTCCGACCCGCTTGCCGCGCTGATCTTCTGCAACCGCAACCCGGTCAACATAGGCAAATCGATCGTAGCGCGCCGAAACCCATTTGTAGTTAAGGCTCGGATAGTCGAGCCCCTCCAACATACACAATACGAAGCCGACCGGTTCTCCGCCAGATTCAGCAACCAGTGTTGCCGCGCTCTGATCGCGCACCAGGCGATCAAGCGCTTCAAAGGTGAGCGAACCGACGCCGGGCACTGAGGCTTCGTTAATCGCATGCAGCGCTGCTAGGTCGGCCTCATGCCAGTCACGCACAATCATGACATCTCCACTGATTGAACCTCGAATCGAGACAAGCTGCCGTCTACGTCAGCGGCAACATGACATGTTCCTTATAAGCAGGCCGTTCAGCGAGACGTTCGTACCAGGCCCGGACATTTGGCACGTCACCATGATCGACCGGCAGTGCAAACCAGCGATAGGCGACGCAACCCATCGGAATATCAGCAACTGTCAGATGGTCACCCATGATGAAAGCGCGATCCGCCAATCGGGCGTTCAGCGCTTCGAGGGCTGCGCGCACCTTCTCGGCAGCTGCTTCCACTGCTGCCATGTCACGTTCGGCCTCGGGTGTCCGAATCAGGTTCCAGAAGACAGGCGTCATGCCAGGGTGCACAGCCGTCTGCTGCCAATCCATCCACATTTCAGCTTCGGCACGGCCGGCATGACCATCAGGCATCAGCTTGCCGGTAGAGTGTTTCGCTGCAAGATAGCGCACGATAACGTTCGATTCCCAGATCACGACGCCGTCATCATCTATTGTCGGCACCAAGCCGTTTGGGTTCATCGCGCGATACCACGCGTCATTCACTTTTCCGAACGCCATGCCGGCAGCTTCATGCTCGAACTTCAGACCGAGTTCGTGGACCACCCACATCACCTTTTGGACGTTAATGGAATTGGGACGTCCTAGAATTTTCAGCATGATCGTTTCCTCTGATCGGCACGTTCAAAGTAATGTTGACAGCCGTTGCTGCCACACATGATACCGCGCTACGTTATGCGTGATCCAGCAACTTCGGTCCAGGCATCTAGAAGTGAACACCACCATGCGCACGCAAACCATCCTCCTAAATGACGATGGCAAAGTGCCGAACAACCCGTCGCTGCCACTCCTCATCTATCAAGATGTCTTTTCGGCAACTTCGGACACAAGCGAGGCGATCGCTCGATTTGCCGCCAATACTTGGTCCGGCGCCTGGGTCAATGGCATTTACGACTTCCACCACTATCACGCGCGGTCGCACGAAGTGCTCGCCAACCTCGGGCCTGCCGTAACTGTCCAATTCGGCGGTGCGGATGGCCCCACCATCGAGTTTCTGACCGGTTCAGTTGTCGTCATTCCAGCCGGTGGCGGCCATTGCCGCCTATCAAGTGGCGCCAGCCTAGTCATCGTCGGCGCATACCCGTTTGGCCAGGAAGACTGGGACCTCAAGCGTGCAGATCGTCCCACCGACTATCAACTCGCGCAGGTCGAAATTCCGCACGTCGCACTGCCTGAAAAGGATCCAGTAACCGGTGCCAATGGGCCGTTGCTGGAGCATTGGTGCTTGTAACACTGCTCCGTCGTCATGCGGTTCCCAACTTCTATAGTCCCGCAACGGCATGCGCATCAGCTTTCATGGGACGCCTCATCATCAGCAGGCGTTGCGCCTCGTCCGTGCGATCGAGACGGAGCAACGCGCCGAGATACATGAACTCCAGAAGGTCACGCTGCGCGCGGCTGCCACCGATACGCTCATGATCCGACATCGCGGGCGTCAATAGAGCAATCGCCTCAGCCCAGGACTGAGCGGCAAAGGCCCGAAATGCTTCTGACATCTTCGACACGAGATCACGCGCCGGACCCTTGGCGTCCTTGACGACCTTTTCGAGCGCATCCGATTCACCAGCCACGGCATGCGCGAGTGCTGCATGGACATCAGCGAATGCAATACCGGGATTTGGGAACATCTTCTGCGCGTAGTCACTCACTTCGTGCCAAAGGTCCGCGCGTCGTGCCTCCCCGGCTAGCTCCGACCGCATCAGGAATGACGCGGTATCCGTCAAGATATTAAGCGGTGGCCCGGAAGCCTTTGCCGGGCGCACACAGTCGTCGATCACTTGCCAGGCACGCTCTGTTTCCCCCCGTTCGAGCGCCCAAAGCGCGACATGCCAACTAATATGGCACATCAAAGGCGCGCGCCTGTCATAGCTATCCCGCCATCCTGACATGTATTTGTAGCCAGCTTCCGTTTCGCCGTTTTCATAATAAATGTGGGCGCGGACATGGGCACCATGCGCACTATCCGGGTTGCCGGCCAACGACCGTTCGATCGTATCGATCGACTGCCCCACCTGCCCGGTTTCACATTGCGCGAACGCATGGGCAGTGTTGAACCACCAATCGTCACCGTAATGCGGTGCCAGGCCATTTAGGAACGCCAGTTGCTCCGCTTCGCGACCAGGCAATCCGCTAAACCCGATCAGTCCGAAAACACTGGTGCACGGCTGCACAACCAACGCGTCACGTGGATGATCAAGCGCATTCGTTCGCATCGCTTCGAGCGCCGCTGCCCCCTTGCCCGAAATGAGCAAATTCATCGCCGCAATATGACCGCGCTCGCGATCCGTCAAATCACCTGAATTCGCCAGTTCCAGCGCCTTGTCCATTGCCGAACGCGCTGCCGGGCCACGTGCCATAACCTGCTCGGCCCGCGCCAAGCCAGCAAACCCAAGAGCGAACGCCTCGTCGGCATCAACTGCGCGCTGAAAGGCATGTTCAGCCCCATAGTTGCCGGAGAGAACAAGATCCACGCCTTCAATGTAGGCGTCGCGTGCAGCCGCCGAACTGGTTGAAAGTGCGTTGCCATAGCGATCCGTTTGCATAGGGGGGCCTTTATTAGTTTGTATATGGCTGACTGCGCGACGATACGGCACGCCAAATCAGCGGCAATGTCGAACTATGCAAGTCCGTTGAGTTTCTCAAGATTTGTCGCGTGCAGATCGGCTTCTTTCGCACCGTGATCGTAAGCCGGCGACAGAATAAGTTCGACAGCGCTGATATCGATTCGCACAAAACCGTCCATGCCGTCGATATAGTCGGCCCATTCACGTTCAAACGCCGCGCGCAAGGCGGCATCGGCCTCAGCAACCGCAACCAGTTTGCCATGTCCGGTCACCCGCACTGCTTTGCGCTTCAACACGTCGAGAAAGCAAATTTCAACCGCCGGTCTTTGCTTGAGGTTCGCAACTGTGCCAGGCGATCGCAAATTGCCAAATGCGATCGTCCGATCGTCGACTACGGCGAATGTCGCCTTTGTCGATACAGACGGTGTTCCATTATCGTTGATCGTTGCTACGGCACCGCCACTGTAATCCCGGATCAGTGTTTTCATTTCGTCTGTCAGCATTGCTTTTCTCCTGATCCTGCTACTCGGCTGCGTAAACGCTCTTCGCCCCGCCGGTCTTTTGTGTTTTGAAGATCGAACCCGCATCAGGCGCTGGCGGCAACGGCAGACGCACCGGCACGGCCTCGCACCTTGGGATCTCCATAAACTCCCCAGTGATCACGGTTTCCTGCATCTCGTCCCAGATCTTCTGTTGGCCCATGGCCGCCATTCCGATCGTCGCAGCAGAGCCGAACAACGGCCAGGCGTCAGCAGCTCGGCATTCGTAGAACAGAATGTAGCGGTTGCGATCGGAGTTATTAGGTGACGAACCGTGCAGCATCCGAACATGATGGACGGTCATATCTCCCGCCTTGCCCGTTAGCGTCACCGCCTTGCCGTAATCAAAATCCGGATCACTCGGGTCGACAGCACCACAGAACACGCCGTCCTCATTGCTATGCGCAAGCACTGGCCCTTTGTGCGAACCGGGTATCACCTGCAACGGGCCGTTGGCTTCATCCACATCCTCAAGCATCAGGCCGAAGGCCAGCATCGTGTCATTAGTATGTGGGTAGAACGCCCAGTCCTGATGCCATTCGACAGCTTGCCCGCCGCCCGGCGCCTTGGTGTTCAACTTGGTTGTCTGCAGCATCGTGTTGGGGCCGAGCAGAGTGGTCAACACCTCGGTCATTTTCGAGTTTTGCAGAATGTCCCAGTAAACACGGTCCAGTTTATGCGGCAGTTTGATCCGCGTCAGGCGGGGGGCGTCCGGCCCATGCCCTTCATCCAGGTCAAACCGATAATCGCTCTCCGTAATAGTTCGCGACTGATCCATCAGCTTACGCGTGGCCTCACGCATTGCGTCGAGTTGCGTCGGGCTCACAGCATCCTTAACCAGCAGATAGCCGTCCTTGTTATACGTATCGATCTCTTGCTGGCTCAGCATTAGAGCACCTCCTGTCCATTCCGCATCTAAGTTGCGTGGCGTACTGAAATTTTCGTCCGGAGCGTGTGACACTCGCCTGGTTCCAGCCGAACCGGGTCAGGCCCCACGTTGCCTGTTTCAATGCAGACCATGCCACGATAGGCATCCGGTGCTCCCATGTCATCCAGTCGGGCTGATTTCTCAATCCATGGATTCCAGACGATGACACTCGTTGCACCTGCGTGCTCAATTGTGATCACCCGCTTCAGGACGGGGTCTCGCAGCTCTATCGGACCCTGTGGCAAACGGTAAATACGATCGGTTTCGCTCGAAATTGAGATCGGTGCACCCGTCGCTGGTTCTTCACAATCGGTTAGTTTGTCAATAAAACCACAATCCTCCAGGCCGTGAATGGAGATCGCTTCAATATCACCGACAGTGAGGTAGGTGTGCAATGCTTGGCTGAACTCGATCGGGCAAAGGTCGATGTTCATATTATTGAATTCAATGGTGAGCGCCTCGTCGACCTTGTAATTGATATTTGGCCTCGAAGCGTGGGGCCAATACGTCGTATTCGGATCCCAAATCGGCAATGCCAGTTGATTGAGATATGAATCCGCTTCATCGACACCATCGTATGGCCAGTTGGTGGTCCTGGCGAAACCATGCGACGGCCAATCGTCGTGCGTTTGATGCTCGCCGAACCATGGCCAGCATACCGGAATACCACCTCGGACGGGTGTTCTTCGATCGAATACCGCCGCTTGCGAGAGCCACAACACGGGATGGTGGCCGGCAGGTTGCCACTTGAGCATCTGCCCGCCGAACAGACTGATTGAGCCTCGATGCCCGTCGCGCTCAATAGCAATGATCGGCCCGGATAGCTCGTCACCGGTAAGTTGCATGCCGGGACCGAGCAAATTCCGGATGTTTTCGAGCTGTTGCAGAAGCACCATCGCCTACACCATTGCAGCTTTGGCAGCTGCGACAATCTTCTCAGATGTCACACGGATCTCATTCTCCAGGGGGGGTGAAAATGGCACCGGAATACGCGGCGCACCTATTCGCTTCGCTGCTTTGATGTTCTGCGGTCCCAATCGATCCACCACTGTCGCCACGACCTCACCACCAAACCCGCCAACTTCAACAGCTTCGTGTGCTACGAGCAGACGGCCGGTTTTCCTGACGGACGCCATCACGGCGTCGACATCCCATGGCCAGATCGTGCGCAGATCAAGCACATCGGCCTTGATACCGTCAGCAGCCAGCATATCCATTGCCTCGGCCACCTTAGGTGTGAGCGCACTCCATGTCACAATCGTCAGATCATCGCCCTGTCGCATGACCCGCGCCTTGCCAAATGGAATAGGCTCAATCACATCCGCGACCTCGCCCTCCACAGCCCAAAGATCCTTGGCATCAAAGAACAGCACTGGATCATCCGAGCGGATGGCGGTCACCAGCAATCCTGCTTCATCTTCCGCCGTTGACGGCGCCGCGATTGTGACGCCCGGTAGATGGGCGAACCAAGCCTCCAGCATTTGGCTGTGCTGCGCGGCCGAATTGCGCCACATGCCGTGCGGCATGCGCACAACGACAGCCGGCGTCGCCTGACCGCCGAACATGTAGCGCACTTTGGCGATCTGATTGACCAACTCATCCATGGCGCACATCACAAAATCGAAGATGCGCATTTCGATAATCGGTCGGGTACCAACAAGTGCAGCACCCAACCCGGCGCCCATAATGGTCGACTCCGAAATTGGCGTCGACACGATACGCTCCGGGCCAAATTCGTCGAGAAAGCCGCGATACTGTCCCCACAAACCGCCGCGTGCGACATCCTCGCCGAGCACCCAGATGCGCGCATCCGCACGCATTTCCTGCTGCACCGCAAGACGGCCAGCTTCGTTCAGCGTTACCCGCGCCATTGTACGGCTCCTGTATCCTGGACATCAGCATAGGCCACCGCTCCAGCCGGCCATGCCGCTTCATTGGCCGCCGCGCGCGACGCCTGCATTTCCGTCTCAGCTTCGGTGATCATGGCAGCACAGCTTGCGTCGTCCACTCCGGCTTCTACGAGCGCCGCCCGTAAGCGCGCGATCGGACAGCGCGCCTTGCCGGCCTCGACCTCGGCTGGATCACGCCATGCTGCCGGATCAGTGGACGTATGCCCGGTCCAACGAAATGTCTTCGCATGCAAAAGGTGAGGTCCGTTTCCGTCGCGAATTCCGGCAACGATGGTGCCGACCGCGGCATCAACTGCTGCAACATCATTGCCGTCGACAGCGGTCGCCGGCACGCCGAGTGACTCCGCCCGCGCCGCAGCCCCGGGACCGGCCGTTACGCTCGCGGTTGCCGTAAAAGCTGCCACTTCATTGTCTTCGCAAACAAACATGACCGGCAGTTTGTAAAGCGCCGCCCAATTCAACCCCTCCAGGAAAGGACCGCGGTTCATCGCGCCATCACCAAACATGCACACCGCGATCGCGTCGGACCCAAGCATCTTTAGGCCTTGCGCGGCACCAACTGCGATCGGAATTCCGCCGCCAACAACACCGTTTGCCCCGAGCATGCCGACAGAAAAGTCGGCGATATGCATCGAGCCCCCTTTACCTTTGCAATATCCCGTTTCGCGCCCGAAGAGCTCACCAAACATCACGTCCGGCTTGGCGCCTTTCGCCAACGCATGGCCATGCCCACGATGATTCGACGTCAGCCGGTCATCTTCACGAAGGTTGATACAGATCCCTGCTGCAACGCCCTCCTGCCCGATAGAAACGTGCAGCGGTCCCGGCATATCACCGGCCTTATGCGCCTCCATGGCCGTTTCCTCGAACGCCCGAATGCGCACCATCGTGCGGAATAACTCCGTCAGTCGTGCTGTATTGTGACCAGCGCCGCCCGGCCCAGTAGTTTGTGTCGCCATGCTTGATAATTCCTCACGCGGGCCCGCCCGCATTTGCAGCTACTTGCGCAGCATCCGTGAGGCAGTCCATAAAATCAAGCTGACGAACTGATCCGGATCGAGTTGTAACCAGGAACAGACGATGCTTAACGAATATGTCGTGCTTGATAGCGTCACCCATTTGACCGATGCACATCGTGGGCTGGCATCCTATTGCGCATCGCACGGCGGCCAATATGCCGGATACTATGCTGCCAAATCCGGTACTGGTGGCATCATCCTGAACGATGCTGGTATTGGACGCGAACAAGCCGGCATTGCCGGCATCCATCTCCTAGCTGAACTCGGCGTTCCAGCCGCCACCGTGTCACATCGCAGCTGCCGCATTGGCGATGGTGCGGATGGCGTAGCCCGGGGCATTGTATCGATGGTTAACGCCGCCGCGCGACAACTGGATCTGCGCGAAGGTATGGCTTGCGAGGACGCCCTCAACAAATTGCGCCATGCCGATCTCAAACCATCGCCCAAGCCGGCACCGCAAGCAGAAGCCCGGTTCGATGACGAAGCCGCCGGCCGCGACGGTGTGCGGGTGATAATCACGGATTCAAATTCGCTCGTCGAGCCCAGTGACGCCGGGCACATTTTCGTTTCTGCATCGCATGGTGGTGTACTTGGCGGACGCCCGGAAACTGCCGTCAAATTCCCCGTGTTTGCCGGAGTCTACAGTGATGCCGATCGCGGTGCTGATGATGCAGGCCTCTCGAGGTTGCCCGCACTGAACGATCGTGGCATTGCAGGCGCCTGTGTCTCGGCGTTCTCGTCCCGTATCGGTGACGGCCGCTCTGTTTACGCCGATGGCTACATCAGCGCCGTCAACGACACCGCAATCCGTTATGGTGGCGCCATCGGCCAGAGCTGCCGCGATTTCGTGGCTTTAATGGTCGACGCACGTATAAATCAATTGAAGAGGACTTGAGTAGACATGACCGAGGCGACATCGAACGTAAAGCGGCCCATGTCCGGCGGGAAGGCACTCGCCGAAATGCTCAAGTTGCACGAGGTTGGCCCGATGTTCGGCATGGGCGGGTTTCAACTGCTGCCTTTCTATGAGGCCTGCCGCGCACTCAAGCTCAAGCACTATCTCATCAACGATGAACGCTCAGGTGCGTTCGCCTCGGATGCCTATGCCAAGGCCACTAATCGTCCCGGCGTCTGTGATGCAACGCTCGGGCCGGGTGCAACGAACCTCGTTACCGGCATCGTCGAAAGTCTGAACGCCGGCATGCCGATGGTGCTAATCGTTGGCGATGCCAATCGCGAGCACGCCTGGAAGAATATGACGCAGGAAACCCGGCAGCTTGAAGTGCTGCGCCCAATCGTCAAGGAAGTCATTCGCGTCGAAGTCATCCATCGCATCCCCGAACACGTGCGGCGCGCATTTGCCGTGGCAACCAGCGGCCGACCAGGCCCTGTAATCATCGATGTCCCCGAAGACATCGCGCACGGGGAGTTTGACTTCGATGCGAGTGATTTCTGGGTCGATCCTGGCACGTTGAAAGCTCAGGCCCGGCGTATGCAGCCCGACCCTGCCGACCTGGAGCGTGCCGTCGCCATGTTGGCCAAGGCACAACGTCCCGTCATCATGGCAGGCGGCGGCATTCATATCTCCGAAGCCTACGATGCTTTGCTGGAATTGGCAGAATCCCAGGGCATTCCGGTTGCACACACCATGTCCGGTAAAGGCGCCATCGCGTGTACCCATCAACTGTCCGCCGGACTTTTCGGCCGCTACGACCGGATTGCCAATGACTTCATCGCTCAGTCCGACTGCCTTCTCGTGGTCGGCTGCAAGCTCGGCGAGATCGCAACCAAACGCTTCTCATTGATTCCACCAGGCAAGCCACTCATTCACGTCGAGATCGATCCGACCGAGATAGGTCGCACGACGCGAACCGATGTTGGTCTTGTTGGAGACGCCAGTCTTACATTGTCCGCACTCAGCCAAATGTTGAACGACAATGGCGCACGCGCCAAAGCACGAACAGACTATCTCGCTGAAGTTCCCAAACGCATGGCTGAATGGATGGCCGGTGCAGCTGACCGAATGGAAAGCACCGAAACTCCGATCAACGTCGGTCGCTTGATGGGAGAACTCAACAAAATCATGCCCGACGATGCCGTACTTGTCGCCGACGGCGGCTTCGCGGCGCACTGGGGCGGATTGATGTTCGACACGAAAAAGGCCGGTCGCCACTTCATGCCGGATCGCGGTTTTGCCTCCATCGGCTATGGCGTTCCCGGTGGTATCGGCGCGCAAATTGGCGTCGGCCCCGGGCGCAAGGTCGTCAGCCTGACCGGTGACGGCGGCTTCAACATGAGCATGGGCGACTTGGAAACCGCCCGCCGTGTCGGCGCGAATTTCACGACAATCGTTTTTAACAATGCTGCGTCCGGCTACGTCAAGGCGCTACAGCATGCCGTCTTCGGTGAGGGAAATTACCAGTCTTCAGATCTGATCGAAATGGATTATTCGCAGATCGCGAAAGGGTTTGGTTGCCACGGTATCCGCGTCACGGATCCTGAAAAATTGAATGGCGCGCTGGCCGAGGCCCTTGAGAATACTGATTCGCCAAGCGTTCTCGATGTCGTCGTCACCCGCGATCCAGCCAAGATGCTGCCGGCCGCCGACAATCGAACCCTGAAAGTCGAAAAGGGCGATCGGCCGGTTTGATCAGCGGTCGCTTCTGCTTGCGGTCGTCATAAGGAATCCTGAACGGTATGATCTGTGGCATATTGGAGGTCTGCAACCGTGCTGCCTCCATGCGATCGGACGGATTGAGCGTCCATTCGAGTCCGTTTAAATTGGCGGCTATGTAGCCCTTTAGGATTTCCCCGTGGAACGCCACCCAAGCCTGGCTCGCAGCGAAGCACCCTCCTTGGTCATGCGGACGAGTTCGGCGTATGGCTCATATTGGCGCAACGCCGTACCCCGCGAAGAAGCCGTACTCAAGCGCCGCACATATCGGCGAGTTGGGTGCACCTGAAAAAGTAATCAGATCAATCGGTGTCATGGCATTGCCTTCGTAGATTGAATGGCCTGCCAGATGCGATGCGAATTGACCGGCATTTCAATGTCTGTGACACCGTACGGCTCGAGCGCATCAAGCACGGCGTTCACAACTGCCGCCAGCGCCGGTGTCGTACCACCTTCTCCACCGGCCTTGATACCAAGTGGGTTGGTTGGCGACAGTACTTCGACAATTTCGGCGGTGAAATTTGGCAGATCGTCGGCACGCGGCATGGCGTAGTCCATGAACGAACCGGTCAACGGCTGACCGGAGACAGGATCACAGTAGCTGAGTTCGAGCATCGCCTGGCCGACACCTTGGGCGATACCGCCGTGTGTTTGGCCATGCACGATCATCGGATTGATGCATCGCCCCACATCATCAATCGCAACGTAACGCGTGAGCATCGGCGAACCGGTTTGCGGATCAATCTCAATCTCACAGCAAGCACAGCCATTTGGGAATACGGGGTCGTGCATTTCGTTGTCAGCGATCGACGTCAAGCCATCGGCCAATGCATCTGGCAGCTGAAGGGTGTCTAAAGCGCGGGCCAGCTCGAACCAGTCAAGCGCATGATTGGTCCCTTGTTGTACGAATCGACCATCTTCGAACGCCACCTGCAGCGCATCACAGCCAAATACCAAAGCTGCAATCGCGCATCCCCGTGAGATCAGCACCCTCGATGCGATCGTCATAACGGTTGCCGCATGCCGCATCGAACGACCTGAGTGCGAACCTCCCCCAACCTTTACGATGTCGGTGTCGCTATACGTAATCGCGACGATGTCCGGCGAAACGCACAACAGATCTGCCATGACCTGTGCAAAGCTTGTTTCATGTCCCTGACCACTCGGCTGTGTGCCAATCACAACATCAATTCGCCCATCCAGTTGCACCCGCACCTCAGCACGTTCCTTTGGGGCACCAATCGATGACTCGACATAATGCGCAAGTCCACGACCCAGCCATCGGCCGCGCTGTTTGGCGAGGCGGCGGCGCTCAGTAAATCCATTCCAATCCGCTAGCCGCATCGCCAGATCAAGGTTGGATTCATAGGTTCCGCTGTCGTAGGTCATTCCCACGGCGTTGGTGTAGGGCATCTGTTCCGGCCTGATGAGATTGCGTCGCCGAAGCTCAATCGCATCAAGCCCTAGTTCGCGCGCAGCCTTCTCGACGAGCCGTTCGATGGCATAAGTCACCTCAGGTCGCCCCGAACTGCGGTAAGCTTGGGTTGGTACCGTGTTGGTAAATACTGAACGCGAACGCAGGCTTGCGACAGGAATGTCGTAACTACCCGTGATGAGGCCAGAGCCCTTTCCAAGCGGCGATAGAGATACGCAACGCGCGCCGGCATTCGAGATATTATCAGCCCGCAATGCAAGGAAGTCACCGCCTGCGCTCAATGCCAATTCAACCGTGGTGAGCAGGTCTCTTCCTTGATAGTCGCTCAGAAATGACTCCGATCGCGTCGCAGTATATTTGACCGGCCGACCCAATTTTTCCGCAGCCCACAACACGAGCCCGAATTCGACGTAGACACGATTCCGTGTTCCGAAATTTCCGCCGACATCATAGGACAGCACTCTGAGGCGATCAGCATCAATGCCAAGCGCAAGGGCCAACTCGGCTTTCTGCTTCACCGCACCACCACTGCCGGCATAGAGCGTGTAGCGGCCACTTTCTGGATCGTAGTCAGCAAGCGCCGTCCGGGGCTCCATCGGAACGCCCGTGACGCGGTCGATATGAAATCGCGCGCTGACAACATGATCTGCAGTGGCAAATGCTCTTTCCGTTGCCACCGGATCTCCAAATCGCGTATCGACCAGGGTGTTGTCAGGCACCTCATCCCAGACAGTCACCGCCCCACTTTCCATAGCCTGGTCCACAGTCAGGACGAAGGGCAGTTCCTCGTAATCAACTTCAACGCGTTCAGCAGCATCAAGCGCAGCCGTTCTGGTTTCCGCGACGACCATGGCTACGGCCTCGCCAACGTGGCGCACCTTGTCAGCAGGCAACAGCATATGCGGTCCGATGAAAACGTTCCCCCCACCAGGTCCGCTCAGCTTAAGATCGAATTTCGTCTTTGGCAGCGGATAGTGCGGAATCGGCCCCAACCCATCGGCTAGGCAATCAGCGCCAGTAAATACGCCAAGAACCCCTGGCATCGCGGCGGCTTCGACTGTTTGGCAGGCCGCAATACGTGCATGCGCGTACGGCGCACGGACAATTGCCGCATAGGCTTGGCCATCGAGGTGAAAATCATCCGTGAACCGGCCTGCACCGGTGACTAAGCGATCATCCTCCTTTCTCCGGAGAGGTTGGCCGACCGCACGAAACTGTTGATCAGCTTCAGGCATTAGGGCAAAGGCGCTCTGAGAATGTCCTCAACGACAAGCTGCACCTCAAGCGCCTCGTCGAGCGACGCAATGTTCGTCGCCTCACCGCGCGTCAGGGCTGCAACCTTGTCAAGCTGGCGTTGCAGGATCAGCGGGCGCGCCTGCTCGTTCGGCAGGGCGTCCGCCGGCGCCTGCCAGACACCGTCGACTTCGCGCTCAGCATACGACCAATCGCGCAGTCGAACGCGCCCGTTCGATCCGGTCAACATCCAGGTGTTGTGATCATCCTTCTCAGTCGTCCCAACACCGCCGGTCAAGCGCACCGGCATCTCGCCGGCATGCAGATCGGCAGTGATTGCCCTTTCACTGCGCCCCTCCGCCGGATAGGAACATGTCGCCGCATTCAATTGCAGCCCGCCAAAAACGCGGCGCGATAAGAACAGGAAATGCGAGCCGACCTCACGGGTGAACCCACCCTCATCACGCCCGTCCAGCCAGCTGATCGCGTCCATCTGCCAGGTTCGTGGCCAGTCGGCAAATGCCAGCTCAATATCAACATGCTTTGGCGTTCCAACTGTGCCATCCGACATCCAGCGCTGGATGTGGTCGACCGCAAACGACGACGCGAATGGAAAATTCACGCCAACACGCATTTGGCGCTCTGCCATCTCGCGAACCACCTCACCAGCAACGTCTCCGTCCGTGGATAGCGGCTTCTCGCACAATGCGGCTTTGCCCGCCGCCGCACACTGACGCAGATACTGCAGATGGCTGGCAGGGGGCGATGCAATATGCAGACAGTCTGAAGCCGCAATCACGGCTGCTGCGTCGTCGAACGCGACAACGCTCGAATCGATACCTTTGATCTTGTCAGCTGTCGCCGGGTTTGGGTCGAACACGCCGCTAACAACCAAGGCTGATTTGTCATGTCTGAGCGCTGCGCGCGCCAACCGTTCACCCATGATGCCAAAACCAATAAATCCAAGTTTCGTCGGAGCAGTGGGCATGGAGGGGCTCGTATATTGCTGGCAGGTCGGCGGCAACGCCGCTCGACAATGCGCTCTGACTACCACGACATGTCAATTAAGACGATCGCGCACGCGATGTCGATCGGGCTTCAAAGACCGCGCAACACCGGCAATGGTTTGGCCGCCAGCACGCGCCACGTACCAAAGGCGCCAAACGCCAGAATAAGCGCGACGGATACTGCAAGTGCTCCGGCCACTGCCAGCCATGAAAAAACAAGCGTTGTGTCAAGCACCTGACTGGTTACAACCCAAGCCGCAATCGTCCCCACGACAAGTGCCACCGCTGCAGTCAAGAGTGCCAGCAAGCCGTACTCCGCGAAATGTGACAACAGCAGCTTTCGCCGCGTCGCACCGATACACTTGAGGACGACCGCTTGCAGAACACGCCGGCGCTGCGCCGTGGCGAGCGCCCCTGCGAGCACCAGCGCGCCCGCCAACAGGGTAATCCCGGCAGCCACCCGCACCGCAATCATGACCTTTCCAAAAACCTCCGCGAAAGCGTTTATCGCGTCACGGACGTTAATCATTGTTACGTTCGGCAGTCGCTGACCAAGCGCACGCGCTGCCTCCGCCTGCGCTGAATTTGACGTCGCTTTGGGAAATCGCACCGTCGCGAGGAGATTGTGTGGGGCTGCCTTCAGCGTATTTGGCGAAAACACCATGACGAAATTAATTGCCAGGCTTTCCCATTCTATTTCGCGCAAACTCGTAATCCGCGCTGTGATGTTCCGGCCTAGAATGTTAACGGTCACTGTATCGCCGACGCCAAGGTTCATTTCACCGGCAAGCTTTGCCGCAAATGAAACCTGAGGTTCGCCAACCGCATCCGCCTTCCACCACTTGCCCGCAACCAGTTTAGACCCCTTTGGCAAGGCTTCCGAATAGGTTAATCCGCGATCGCCATTCAGCACCCATTGGGCCTCCGGATCGATCTTCGCTTTGTCAGCCGCAACTCCGTTCAAGCGGACAATCCGGCCGCGCAGCATCGGCGCCAGCTCGATCGTGGCATCCGAAGCAACTTCTCGGATCTTGCCGACAAACGTCTCGCGGTCTGGCTTAGGAATATCCAATGCGAAATAGTCAGGGCTGTTTTCCGGCATCCGGCCGCGCAGTTCATCGACGAGCGACGCATCGACCAGGGCAACGGCCACCAAGAGCGACAGACCTGCGCCGAGTGACAAGACGACGGATCGTGCAAGACCTCCAGGCGCCGCAAGCCCGGTGATGGCCAACGCCAACTCGGGTCGACGCGGTCGCGGCACCCGGCGTGCGCTCCACGTCACGCCGTAACCGATCAGCCAGAACACCGCGAATATCGCCAGCATGCCGGCCAGAAAACTCACGGCCAGCTTCGGCGCACCTGTCGCCCATGCAGCGAACCCGAGCAACGCCATCGCTACCAGTCCGAGACAGACAAGAATTCTGCCTCGGGGCCAGCGGTTGCCACCATCAACCTCGTCGCGAAACAGCGCGGCCGGCCGAATGCGATCCGCCTGCCCAAGTGGCCACAGAACAAACAGGAGTGTCACCAAGAGTCCGTAGATTAGACCGGTGCCGACATTCAACCAGGAGAAAGATGTCCCAAGTTCAATCGGCAGTTGCGCCCCGTAAAGCGTGCTCAAAACGGCCGGCACAACATTGCCAGCAATGACGCCAAGAACGGTACCGACAGTAGAAATCACGAGGACTTGAAACAGATAAATTCCAAGCACCATGCCATTGGTCGCCCCGACACTCTTGTAGGTCGCGATTACCTTCCGACGCCGGTCGACGAATGTCTGCACGGCGTTCGCAACACCGACACCACCGATCATCAAGGCCGCCAACCCGAGAAGCGTCAAAAACTGACGTAGGCGATCAAGCAAGCGCGTAATCGAGGGGCTCGGATCGCGCCGATCGCGCACAATAAAACCGCTCTCTCCGAGCTCTGACTTGATTGCTTGGCGCAACCTCATGACCGTCTCGACTGGCGCAGCATCGGCATCCGGCGTGACAATCGCATAACGCCAACTGATCAACGTCCCGGGCTGAACCAACCCGGTGGCAGCCAGGGTTTCATGGCTGACCATCACGCGAGGGCCAAAAGCCAGGCGCGCCGTGATCTTGTCAGGCTCCTTGGCGATCGTTCCGGTAATTGGCACGGCGGATCGACCGAGCCTGATGGAATCACCGACTTTCAAGTTCAGCCGGTCCAGCAAGCTGGGCGCGACGACCGCACCGTTCGTCTTGCGCAAAACCTCATCCGGTTCACTACCGCCGTGCAATATCAAACCGCCAAGTAGTGGGTAGATCGCATCGACAGCCTTGATCTCAACCAATGCCTGATCTGCGCCATTCGGCAGCCGCGCCATCGATCGCATGGTTGCCATTTCACTCGTGCGCCCGAGACGGCGCATCACGGCCCGCTCACTCTCCGTGGCACGCTGGTGCACGCGCCGCAGGACAACATCGCCACCGAGCAATTGCCGACCTTGAGCCGCGAAGCCATTGAGCAGCGCATCGGTAAGCGCGCTCACGCCTGTGATCACGCCGACACCGAGCGCAATGCAGGCAATAAAGATGCCAAAGCCACCGAGACCGGCACGCAATTCGCGCATCGCAAAACGCACCATTAAAGCATAGGGCCGATGCCACGCAGCAACTGCCGAGGCGTCCGGCGCAACTGCATCAGCCGATGACGAAACACTCATGCTTCGGCTCCGGTCGTCTGACGCTCGGCAATTCGACCATCGGCCATTCGCACCACGTCATCGCACTGCGCCGCCAACCCTTCGTCATGCGTCACGAGAATAAGTGTCGCGCCATCTCGCCTCTGCAGACGAAATAACAAATCGACAACCGACGCACCGGTCGCCTTATCGAGATTGCCCGTCGGCTCATCGGCAAGCAGCAGTTGCGGTTGCGGCGCAAGCGCCCGGGCCAGCGCCACTCGCTGCTGCTCGCCGCCAGACAATTGTGCCGGGTAATGGTCGAAACGTTCCGCCAGCCCCACATCGGCGAGCAACGCTCTTGCACGAGCGGGAGCATCGCCCCGCCCCGTCAACTCCAATGGTAGGGCAACATTCTCAAACGCCGTCATTGTTGGTACGAGGTGAAAAGACTGGAAGACGATGCCGATCCGTCGGCCCCGCACATCTGCCAATTGATCTTCGGTAAGTGCGGAAAAATCGTGCCCGGCGATTTCCACGCGACCCGCCGTTGCTCGCTCCAATCCGGCAATGATCATCAAGAGCGACGTCTTTCCCGAACCGGACGGTCCAACCACGGCAACCGAGCGACCTTGTGCAACGGACCATGACACCCGACGTAAGATATCGACGGGCCCAGCCCGGCTCGGCAGCATCAGCTCAACGTCGCGCAGGACCACGACCTCCTTACGCAATTCAGACGCCGGCTCTGATGAGCTACTGCCGTCACCAACATGATGACCCGGTGAAACTGCTACATTCATGAAAGCAAACCTTGATAACCTGCGGATCGTGCGGCTTTTTGGCCGTAATCGCATGGCCGCCGCAACCGGGCCACAACGTTCGTGTCATATCTGATTTCAGAGTACGAAATATGATTCGTCCATACTAAGCCGGGGACAACGTGGATGGTTACGAAGGTGGGGCTTCGACAGATCATTTCCAAGGTGGGGATGACCGTTGCCTTGGGTTTGCTCGGCGCAACCCTTTTCATCGCCGACAACGTCGCGGCAAACGAAAAAAAGGTCCATGTCGCGGCCTTTGGCGACAGCCTGACGGCCGGATTTGGGCTACCGCCAGCAGCTGACTTCGCAAGCCGGCTTGAAGCTGCACTGCATAAACGCGGTCACATGGTCCGCGTGACCAATGCTGGCGTTTCCGGAGACACGACATCCGGCGGCCTTGCCCGCTTTGACTGGGCGGTTTCGGATGATACCGACGCGGTCATTCTGGAACTTGGAGCCAACGACGCATTGCGCGGTATTTCACCCGAAATTGCGCGCGCCAACCTGGACAAGATCCTGGCAAAGCTTGCGGATCGAAAAATCCCCGTTCTCGTCGCAGGAATGCGCGCACCGGCAAACTGGGGGCCCGACTATGAAAAAAACTTCAATACTATGTTTGCGGAGCTTGCCAAAAAGTATAAGGCGTTGCTTTACCCATTCTTCCTGGAAGGCGTCATCGATAAACCGCAACTGAAATTGGCTGACGCACTGCACCCGAACAAAGCCGGCGTTGATGAGATCGTGCGACGCATACTGCCGAGCGTTGAGAAACTGATCTCACGGGTACGTCAGCAATAACAGGACCCGGCACCTGCATTTGACGCAGTCAGCCGCGGCCGCTATCCAGTCGATACTTTTTTCAGCTCCGCTTCATCGGCCGCCTCACACACCATCGCAGAGACGCCCTCAGGCACACCATGTCCCAGCGCACAATCTTGATAACCGGCTGCTCATCCGGCATCGGGCTCGCCTCAGTCCGTCTGCTGCGCGAACGCGGCTGGCGAGTCTTTGCAACAGCACGGACGCCAGACGACCTCGAGCGGCTCTCAGTCGATGAACAAGTCGATGCCGTTCATTTGGACTTGGCGGACTCGGAGGCAATAGCTGCTTGCGCAGAAAAAGTCCTCGACAAAACCGGCGGCACGCTCGATGCGCTGTTTAACAATGCCGCATACGGCCAGCCAGGCGCGTTAGAAGACGTATCGGTTGACGCCTTGCGTGCCCAATTCGAAGTGAATGTGTTTGGCACCCACGACCTCACACGGCGTTGTATTCCAGCGATGCTGGAGCAAGGCCATGGACGTATTGTGCAGTGCTCTTCCGTGCTCGGCCTGGTCGCCGCGCCTTACCGAGGTGCATATTGCGCCTCAAAATTTGCTCTTGAAGCCATCAGCGATGTCATGCGCCTCGAATTCGCAGGCACCGGCATCCAGGTCTCGACGATTGAACCCGGCCCGATCGATACGCGCTTTATCAAATCATCTATTGCCGCTGCCCACCGCTGGATCAATATTGATCAATCGCGACATCGCGCACGCTATAGCGCCATGCTCGACGCGCTTGCTAAGGGTGGCAAGCAGACGTTTAAGCTGCAGCCTGAAGCGGTTGCCCGAAAACTCGTGCACGCAGTTGAACATCCACGACCCAAGTCGCACTACTACGTCACGCTGCCAACCTACATGGCCGTCGCTGCGCGTCGCACACTGCCGATAAGATTCATCGATTGGGTCGCCGCTCGCAGCTGAGCTGATGCAACGCTATGCGCGATGATAAGGGTGACCACTTAGGATCGTTGCAGCCCGGTACAGTTGCTCCAGCAGCACTATTCGGGCCAATCCATGGGGCAGCGTCATTGCGCTGAGAGAGACCCGCTCTCGTGCGGCATCAAGCACGGTTTGGCCATGGCCATCGGGCCCGCCAATGAGAAAAGCCAACTCAGGCGTCCCGTCATCCCGGTACTTGGCAACCAATTCTGAAAAAGCCTGACTGTCTCGGTTTCGGCCGGCTTCATCGAGCGCAAACAACATGACATCGCCGCCAACTTTCTCAAGCAGTCGGTTGGCCTCGTCTTGCTTGCGAACAGCGGCGCTGCCATCGCGGGATTCAGGTAACTCATGGACCAGGATCGGGCCAAGCCCCAACGACCGTCCGCTGCCGTCGAAACGCTTGATGTAGCGTTTGGCAAGATCCGTTTCCGGGCCGGCCTTTAGCCGCCCGATCGCTGCAACAGTGATACGCATCAAGCCAGTCCGTAGCAGCCGACGTAGGCTCGGTTCGGGCGTTATCCCGGACCGCCTTTGATCTAGTGCGTGCTCTCGCCCGCCGCATGGTCGGTCATCCACATCTTCTCGAGATTGTAGAATTCACGCACCTCAGGCCGGAAGATGTGAAGGACGATGTCCCCGACATCAATCAAGACCCAGTCATTGGCCGGTTGGCCTTCGACCCGGACGGCAGCATATTTGATCTCTTTGAGGCGTTTTTGAACTTGATCAGCAATGGCACCGACATGACGGTCCGATCGCCCCGAAGCGATCACCATGTAGTCCGCGATGGCTGATTTGCCAGCAAGATCAATCTGCACGACATCTTCTGCTTTCGCGTCGTCGAGTAGCGCAATGATCTCGTTCAAAAGGGCTTCGCAATCAATGTCTTGAGACATCGTGCTAGGCCGAGGCGAGCCGCGAACGGCGTCCCCGTGGGCAGTTGGCATATTGAGTTGTCGTTCCTATGGCCATTGATCCATTGGTATGGCGTCGAACCCGTAACCTATTGATTCAAATAAGCCATTAGATTCACGCGACGCAGATGCTTCCCCACGCAGCAAACACATATATACGCTCAATTATGGTCGACAACAATAGGGATAGATACACCATATCGAAAATTCATAACGGTTTCATTCGCCAGCACGACACCGGGATCATCCTTAATCCCGACCTCGCGCCGCTCTGATAGCGGTTGATGAAAGGTCAGAAAGAGGCCCGGTCAGAAACGTCCAGGCCGGAGGCGACATGCTCGCGAGTTGGCCGGCACGCTGCTCACCAACAAAGCGGGACTTAAGATAACGTGCGGCGGGGCTGGCCATGCCAGACAGTCGCCAGTTCGGCCGGTCAACGACCGCTATGGGCATCATATCGGCAATCTCATGCCACTGCTGCCACAAATGGAATGTCGCTAGGTTATCTGCACCCATGAGCCAAACGAAACGGGCGTCTGGAAATCGCAACGTCAAAAAAGACAACGTTGCTGCCGTATAAGCGGACGGTAAATCGCTCTCGAACGCGGTAATCTTGATCCGCGGGTCGCCCCCGGTCATTTCGCGGCACAACGCGAGGCGCTCATCAAGCGGCAGCAATTCATTATGCGATTTCAGAGGGTTACCTGGCGTCACAACCCACCAGATTGCATCGAGCTGCAAACGCCGCAACGCCGTGTGCGTGATCAGGCGGTGAGCGGCATGTGGCGGATTGAACGAGCCGCCAAGCAACCCGACTCGTTGCCCAGACATGACGAGAGGCGGTTTGGGACGGATCGAACCAAATCGTACCGGTGCGCACTTGAAGGCCAAATTCAGCTTTTCCTATTCCACCGGTTCAAGATGTGGCCGCCCTGCTATTCGGGGCGTGTCTGCCCAGCGCCGCGCACGATATATTTGAAGCTTGTCAACTGCTCAACGCCAACCGGTCCACGCGCATGCATTTTACCCGTAGCGATACCGATTTCGGCGCCCATTCCAAATTCACCACCATCCGCAAACTGCGTCGACGCATTGTGAAGCACGATTGCCGAATCGACCCGTGCCAGAAAATGCGCCGCCGTACCGTAGCACTCCGTCAGAATACTGTCGGTATGGTTTGAACCATATGACGCTATATGCGTGATGGCTTCATCAACACCATCAACGACTTTCACGGATATGATCGCATCCAGGTATTCAGTCACCCAATCTTCGTCGCTCGCAGGCTTGACGCGCTTGTCAGTGGCAATCGTCGCTGCATCGCCTCGAACCTCGCAACCGCCATCGAGTAATGCCTTTACAGCCATTTCGAGGTGCCCATCAGGCGCTCCTGCGTCCACGAGCAAGGTTTCGGCTGCACCGCAGATGCCCGTACGGCGCAACTTGGAATTCACAATCACCGGTATCGCATCCACGAGGTCGGCGCCGCGGTCCAGATATACATGGCAAATCCCCTCAAGGTGGGCGAAGACCGGCACACGCGCTTCCTCTTGTACGCGCCCGACAAGGCTCTTGCCACCGCGCGGTACGATCACATCCAGCGCCCCGTCGAGACCGCGCAGTATTTCACCCACCGCGGCACGATCCGTCGTCGGCACGAGTTGTATTGCCGTCTCCGGCAGTTCTGCTTCGCGCAGACCGGCGCAAAGACAAGCATGAATCGCTCGTGCGGAATGATAACTCTCAGAGCCACCGCGCAGGATCGACGCATTGCCAGCCTTAAGACAGAGCGCTCCGGCATCAGCTGTCACGTTCGGGCGGCTCTCATAAATGACGCCAATCACGCCAAGAGGAGTGCGGACCCGCTCGATCTTCAGTTTGTTGGGCCGCCGCCATTCCGCGATCGTTGCACCAACGGGGTCTTCCAATTGGGCAATACTCTCCAGGCCGGTCGCCATGGACTCAATCCGTGCCGGGGTCAAGGTCAAACGATCGACAAAAGATGGCGGCCGCCCGGCCTGTTTGGCCGCCGCAATGTCCCTTGAGTTCGCTTCGATGATTGCATCAGCGTCACCGCGCAGCCTGGCCGCCGCATGACGCAGCGCTGTATCCTTCTCCTCCGTCGTCGCGCGCGCCAAACGTGATGCTGCCTGGCTCGCAGCCTGGCCCAGCTTGCGCATCAAATCGGCTGCGTCAGCCTCGACACGTTCAATCTTGTTCATGGTTTCCGGTCTCCCGATTGACCGTGCGGTGAAAAATCAAATCATCACGATGAATGAGTTCGATACGGCCACGATAGCCAAGAATGCCGGCAATGGCATCCGACTTCTTACCTTTGATCCGGCCGGCATCATCGTTGCCATAGGCCACCAGCCCACGCCCCAACTCGCGACCATCTTCGGCCAGGATGCGGACCATATCGCCACGCTCGAACCGGCCGGCAGCGGACACAACGCCAGCCGGTAGCAAACTCTTGCCGGCCGCCAGTGCGCGCTCGGCGCCCGTATCAATCGATAGCGAGCCGCGTGGCTCCAACTGGCCGGCGATCCAGCGCTTGCGCGCCGTGACGGGATCAGATGGTGCCAGGAACCAAGTGCACGGCGCATCAGCATCCAACTGAGACAGCGGATGCAACGTTCGCCCCTGTGCGATCACCATGCAGGTCCCCGCGGATCGAGCGATCTTGGCCGCCTCGATTTTGGTGACCATGCCGCCACTTGATACGTCGGAACCGACGTCACCCGCCATCGCCTCGATCTCAGGCGTTATGTTGTCAACGACGTCTATGCGGCGCGCATCCGGACTAGTGCCGGGCGGCGCGGTATAAAGACCGTCGATATCGGACAGCAGGACGAGACAATCGGCGCTGATCATGCCCGCCACCCGCGCCGACAGTCGGTCATTGTCACCGTATCTGATCTCGCTCGTTGCAACTGTGTCATTCTCATTGACGACCGGGACGGCACCGTGCCCAAGCAGCGTTTCAAACGTATGGCGCGCATTGAGATAGCGCCGGCGCTCTTCGGTATCACCGAGCGTTAGTAGAATTTGCGCCATGGTCAGGCCACGCTGTTGAAAGACGCCTTGGTAGGCGTGCGCCAATGAAATCTGGCCGACGGATGCTGCCGCCTGACTCTGTTCAAGCTCGAGGGGACCCTTCGGGAGATCAAGGATATGTCGCCCGAGCGCGATCGAGCCTGATGAAACAATAACGACGTGCTTTCCAGCCTGCCGCAGCCGTGCAATGTCATCAGCCAATGAATTGAGCCAAGTCGCGCGCACGCGTCCAGTTTCCCGGTCAACCAGCAACGCAGACCCAATCTTCACGACGATGCGGCGGGCATGCCGCCATTTCAGGCGGGCACTGTCTGCCGCTAACTCGGGCAATTTTCTCGCAGGCACGGCCATAGTATTTGCAATCAACTCACAAGTTCAGAAAACCGTTCATAGACACGGCATCAAATTGGTGACCATGCCGCTTTCTCCGACTGCGGCTTAGCTTCTTCGACTTGAACGCGTTCCGATTTGCTGATCGTATCGGCCAGAAGATAGAGTGCTTCTTTAACACCAAGCCCCGATACCGATGAAATGCGCAAAGGCTTCCTGCCACTTGCGACACCGAGCTCACGTGCCTTTTGTGAATAGGTCTCATCATCAATCGTATCGCATTTCGACAACGCTACGATCTCCGTCTTGTCAGCGAGGTTACCGCCATACGCCTCCAGTTCCTGGCGAATGGTTTGATAGCTTTGGGCGACGTCCTCGTCATTCGCGTCGACGAGATGCAGCAGCACGTGGCAGCGCTCGACATGCCCAAGAAAGCGCGTTCCCAAGCCGACGCCCTCATTGGCGCCTTCGATCAATCCTGGAATGTCGGCAAGCACAAAGTCCTTTTCCCCCGCACGCACGACGCCGAGGTTCGGATGTAGCGTCGTAAACGGGTAGTCAGCGATTTTGGGCTTGGCGGCACTGACCGCAGCCAGAAATGTCGACTTGCCGGCATTTGGAAGCCCAACGACCCCAGCATCGGCGATGAGCTTGAGCCGCAGCCAAATCGTCAGTTCCTCAGCCGGTTGTCCAGGATTAATCCGGCGCGGCGCCTGATTGGTCGACGATTTGAAATGGGCATTGCCAAACCCGCCGTTGCCGCCCTTGGCGATACGAATGCGGTCGCCGGGCTCTTCAAGGTCTCCGAGCAATGTCTCTTGATCCTCGGCCAGCACCTGCGTGCCCGGCGGCACCTTGATGATACAGTCCGCACCGTTCGGCCCCGATCGCAACCGACCCATCCCGGGAATACCATTCTTCGCTTTGAAATGCTGCTGATAGCGATAGTCGATCAGCGTGTTGAGATTGTCGACACACTCGACCCAGACGTCACCGCCTTTGCCGCCATCGCCGCCGTCCGGCCCACCGAATTCGATAAATTTTTCACGGCGAAACGACAGGCAGCCATCGCCGCCTTTGCCTGACGCAATGTAAATCTTGGCTTGATCAAGGAATTTCATAACGGCAACTCTTCAAACCTTTCGCGGTTCAGTTCCGTTTCAAAGTGTTGGACTTCGATTCCGCGTGCAACGCACATCACGGTACTCTCGCTAACAACTTCAAATCCATACTTCTGCTGCACGGCCAGCGACGCGTCATTGCCAAGGAAGATACCGCTCGTTAGCAGTCGGTTCTCACGCGTCCGAAAGAACGCCGCAATGACTGCGCCGACCGCTTCGGTCATAAAACCCTGGCCCCAATATGGTTCGCCCAGCCAGTAGCCCAGGTTCGGCCCTCTGGACTGGGGCGCAACGCTAACAACACCAAGCAGGTTATCACTCATCGTAATTGCATAAACAACGTCATCATCTGTCTTGTTTCGGTTTCCGGAACGTAACAGAAACTCTTCGGCATGCGCACGTTCATACGGATGAGGGGCCAAGGCGAGATTCTTGACGACGTCCCAGTTATTCAAGAACTCAACGATCCGCTCCGCATCCTGCTCGGCAGGCGGTCTCAAGCTCAAACGTTGCGTCTTCACAATTTCGGGGAACATTCGTCAGGCTTTCAAAATAGAAAAAGGGCAGATGGCCCGCGCCACCTGCCCTCGTGATTTCCAGATCGAAAGCAGTTTGACGCTATTCAGCGGCTTCTGCCGGCATCGGGTCGACGGAAATGAAAGTGCGGCCGTTCCGCTTTGTTTCAAACCTCACCTGACCCTCAACTTTCGCAAAGATCGTATGATCAACGCCAAGGCCGACGTTGCGGCCCGGATGCCACTTGGTGCCCCGTTGCCGGCATAGAATGTTGCCGGGAATGACGTGTTCACCGCCGAATTTTTTGACGCCGAGGCGTTTAGATTGTGAATCACGGCCGTTACGCGATGAGCCGCCTGCTTTTTTGTGTGCCATGTCGCTTAGTCCTTATGTCTTCCAAGGCCGGATCGCTTTTTCAGTCGAGTCCAGCCCCCTGTTTCCGTCATCGCGAAGGCTGCCTCGTCAGGCGCCAACGATCTCCGTGATGCGGATCTTGGTTAGATCCTGCCGGTGTCCTCTTTTACGCCGCGAACTTTTCCGGCGGCGCTTCTTGAAGGCGATCACTTTCGGGCCGCGGGTTTGCTCAACGACCTCTGCGACGACCTTTGCGCCTGAGATTGTCGGCGTACCGACTTTGACACTATCGCCAGAGCCGACCATCATCACGTCGGTAAATTCGATCTTGCTGTCACTGTCGCCGGCAAGGCGTTCGATATTGAGCACATCGTCCGCGCTCACACGGTATTGCTTGCCGCCCGTCTTGATAACTGCGTACATATCCGTCCTTCTTCGTTCTCGCCGCGCCTTGCGGTGTTCCTAGATTTCAGGAACTTGGATAAAGGCTTCAAACAGCCCTCGATCTTGGACATATAGCCACAAAAAGATCGGAAACCTCAGGCAGCGCTGTTGTCGCGGACGGTTAACCGGCCACGAAAGAAGGCGTTTATCCACGCATACAGCGAATATGTCAATAAATTCGTGCCGATGAAGCGCGCAGCCGATTGACACTGGTAGTCGCAACGCAGGGACGAGGAGCGAGATGATCGAAACTTCATCGATAAACACGCGCCCATTGAACCATGATCTACCGCACATCCCCGTTCTTTCCTGCGGCCCGGACTTCCCCATGGCAACTCTGGTTGCCTTTACCACCGAGGCCCATGCGTTAATCAGTGGCGCGACCAAGGGAATTCCGCCAAGCGTTCTCAAACTGGCCGACCGAATCTCGCGCCGTTGGCTGATCAAATCCGGCAATGTGCATCTCACAGAAATTGATGCGATCGCCGCAAGCCTCAACCAACCTGGCGCACATTACCTCTCTGTCAACTACGAATGGGGATGCACCGTCGTTGTGCGTGCCGCCGGCCAATATCCAGAGTTGGTCCGGGTATTGGACTGGCGCACACCAGGCCTCGGCCGCTATGTCGTCGCCGCCGATGTGGATGGGGCCTCTGGTCGCTTTATCACGCTGACCTGGCCGGGCTATACGGGCGTTCTGCAAGCGATGGCACCCAATCGTTTCGCCGCCGCACTCAACCAGGCGCCCATGCCGCGCCGTGGCGGCGGGTTTCTACCGCTCGACTGGTTTGCCAACAAAGTCGATGTCTGGCGCTCGAAAGATGTGACACCTGCACACCTCCTCCGCGAAGTCTTTGAGCAAGCTGATAGCTTTGCTGAAGCCCGCCGCCGGCTGAGCGAAACGCCAATCGCAGCCCCGGCCATTTTTTCTCTGGCAGGTTGCAGCGCCGACGACCTTTGCATTATCGAACGCACCGAACGCGCCGTTCATATTCACGATGGCCGACGTGCCGCCGCCAATGCCTGGCAGGCACCGGCCTGGGCTGGACGGGCGCGCGGGTCAGAGAATGCCGCACGCGTGCGCCAGCTCTCCGCCTTGCCGTCATCGCCAACTGATAACTTTGACTGGCTGGCTCCGCCGGTTCTCAATGACACCACGCGCCTCGCTGCAATCTTCCGACCATCAACCGGAACGCTTGTCGCTCAAGGATTTGCTGGTCTGCTCCCCGCGACCAATATCCTGTCATTGCAAGACGCCGAAAGGCACAGTGGCCGCGTGGCACCACGCGAGTTTGTCGAGGCATGAGACCGCGTCTGATGCACCGATCGCAACCGGCATGCTCCTCAAACGGTGGAAATGGCGCGATCAGCACCGGGATGGCACACGTCCAAACACGTATCAACTTAACCTTTGCGGCGCCCATCCCGCTCCAAAGTCTCAATCAAACCAACAGCGATAGGCTGAAGGTCCAGAGTCGTTTTGCATCAGTTTTGCGGCTCAGCTTGGCCAATGGGACTCCGAGCGCTTGGCGGCTACTGAGGCGGACTCCGATCTCATTCCGCAAAACAAACGAACCTTAAAGGAAATTCCGACCGGGACGACGCAGGCACCGACAGCGCAGCACGCAAGGCCAATCTATAGCTGGCGCCCAATTTCATCAGTCATGGATCTTTAGCATGGCGTCACCGCAAACTTCTCACAGTCGGGCGGCCTGGTCCGAATGCATCCGAAAAGCGGACAAAACATCTGTCGTAACGTCAGCAATTCCTCAGAACACCACGACCAATAACCATTTATTCTTCAGCACCATTCCGCCGTGGTCGTTGCTGGTTTTCAGCAAACAGACAAGCATCAGACACGGCCCCAAGATTCTTGGCCGGTCAGAACAGGCTTGCAATCGACAACGCCAGAATTTAGATACGACGCTTCCACATCACGATAGCATCCACGTTCAACTTCCAAGCGTGGCACTATATCGGCATCGGGTAAGTGGGCTGGCCGGAAGTACTCTGAAGCATTCACATGACTCAACATTGGTCTCAAGTGTGCGCAGAATGAGCATGAATCCGGCCTTTGGAGAGGTGGCTGAGTGGACGAAAGCACCGGATTCGAAATCCGGCATACGGGCAACCGTATCGGGGGTTCGAATCCCCCTCTCTCCGCCATGGTAGTCGACCAAATCATTGATATTAAAATATAATACGGAGCGTATAGTTGATGGGCCCCAACTTTGGCCCCAACACCGTCCCCGGTTATATGCGAACGGCAATCAGCCTTCGATGACTTTCCGCATAGATCTATCGTAACAGTGCCAGTGAACGTCTACTCCAAAGATGCAACGATAGTCATTCTTACGGCCTATGGACGACCGTTCGACACGTATGAACAGGTTCTATTGGGCCGACCGCTTCACACACCGTGAATTTTTGGCCTATATCGGAAATCGTCTGACGTTTTCCGGGGGAAGGCATGCGGGTTTTAGCGGTTCAACTGACGATCGACAACGCCACACTTAACTTCACCACGGAGCGCTGATCGTGGCCATCAAGAAATCCGAGCTCTATAGCTCGCTCTGGCAGAGTTGCGACGCACTGCGCGGTGGCATGGATGCCAGCCAGTACAAGGACTACGTTCTCGTCCTCCTTTTCATCAAATACATCAGCGACAAGTACGCTGATCAGATGTTCTCGCCGATCAGCATTCCGCCCGGCGCGAGTTTTCGGGACTTGGTGGCGCTCAAGGGCAAGCCCGACATTGGCGACCAGATCAACAAGAAGATCATCGCGCCACTGGCAAATGCCAACGAGCTGTCCGACATGCCGGACTTCAACGATGCCAGCAAGCTTGGCAGCGGCAAGGAGATGGTGGACCGCCTCACCGACCTGATCTCGATCTTCGAGACGAAATCACTCGATTTCTCCAAGAACCGCGCTGATGGCGACGACATTCTGGGCGATGCCTATGAATACCTAATGCGCCACTTCGCGACCGAGAGCGGAAAAAGCAAGGGGCAGTTTTACACGCCGGCTGAGGTAAGCCGCATCATGGCGCAGATCATCGGCATTCGCGACGCTAATACGACAGCCAACACCACAGTCTACGACCCTACGTGTGGCTCAGGCTCATTGCTGTTGAAGGTCGCCGACGAGGCTACATCAGACGTTACGTTGTACGGCCAAGAAAAGGATTCCGCGACAACTGCGCTCTCGCGCATGAATATGATCCTGCACGACAATCCGACCGCTCAAGTCGAGCAGGGCAATACACTAACGGACCCAAAGTATTTTGACGGCGATCAGCTCAAAACGTTCGACTTCGTGGTGGCCAATCCGCCGTTCAGCGACAAGCGTTGGAGCACCGGGCTTGATCCCCTCAAGGACCGGCACGAGCGCTTCAAGCATTTTGGCGTGCCACCGGCGAAGCAGGGCGACTATGCCTATCTGCTTCACATCGTACGCTCGTTGAAAGCCAAGGGCAAAGGCGCATGCATCTTGCCACACGGCGTGCTGTTCCGAGGCAACGCCGAGGCCACAATCCGCAAGGCTCTGGTGCGCAAGGGCTACATCAAGGCCATCATCGGCCTACCCGCGAACCTTTTCTACGGCACCGGGATTCCGGCTTGTATCATCTTGATCGACAAGGAAGATGCAGCCGCGCGCAAAGGCATCTTCATGATCGACGCCAGCGATGGCTTCATGAAGGACGGCCCCAAGAACCGACTACGCTCGCAGGACATCCACCGGATTGTTGACGTGTTCAAACGGGGCCGGGACGTGCCGCGCTATGCGCGCATGGTCAGCTACGAAGAGATCGAGACGAACGAGTTCAACCTCAACCTACCGCGCTATATCGACAGCCAGACGCCGGAGGACAGACATGACATCACGGCCCACTTGCACGGCGGTATTCCAGTCGCTGACATTGATGCGTTGGACAGCTATTGGCAGGTCTGCCCCGGCTTGCGCGATGCATTGTTCAAGGAGTTGCGCCCCGGCTATGTCGAGTTGACCGTCGATAAGACAGCGATCAAGTCAACTATTTACGAGCACCCGGAATTTATGGCCTTCATTGACGGCATGAACGGGCACTTCGAGGTTTGGTGCAAAAAGGCCGCGGCAAGCCTGAAAGCGCTCGGGTCGGGATGTAATCCGAAGGCTCTGATCCATGAGCTGTCCGAAGATTTATTGGCACACTATCAGGGGCGACCGCTGATCGACGCGTACACAGTCTACCAGCATCTGATGGACTATTGGGCTGCAAACATGCAGGACGACTGTTATCTGATTGCCGCCGACGGCTGGAAGGCGGAGACCTATCGAATCATCGAAGAGAAGAAGAACAATGACGGAAAGGTCACCAAATCGGTCGACAGGGGCTGGACCTGCGACCTCATCCCCAAGACGCTAATTGTTGCTCGTTACTTCGCGAAGGAGCAAACGGCGATTGACGCGCACTCCTCTGAACTGGATGGCTTAAGCGCCAAGTTGGCTGAGTTGGAAGAAGAACACACTGGCGAGGATGGTGCGTTCACCGAACTAGAAAAAATCAACAAGGCCAATGTGACTGCGAGGCTAAAGGACGTCGATGGCGACAACGACGCGACAGAGTACGACGCACTACGTGCATGGCAAAAACTAAACGCGCAGGAAGCCGCGTTGAAGAAGTGCATCAAAGAGGCGGGCGCAGAACTTGATGCCAAGGCACTGGCTCAGTATCCAACGCTAAAAGAGATCGATGTCAAAACCCTTGTCGTCGACGACAAGTGGCTCGCCAAGCTCGACGAAGACATCCACGGCGAAATGAATCGAGTCGGCCAAGAAATTTCGCAACGAGTTACGACGCTAACCGAGAGATACCGTTTATCTCTGCCCGATTTGATCGCCGAGACGGTTGAAATTGAAGCCAGGGTCACCGGCCACTTGATGCGCATGGGGTTCTCATGAGTATTAATTCGGGGACTAAGCAGACAGAGTTTGGCGAAATACCCAATGATTGGACGACCACCACTGTTGGTGACGAATTTGAAATTCAGCTCGGCAAGATGCTTGATCGTGAAAAGAACCTTGGGGTGTCAAAGCCTTTTCTTGGCAACCGCGCAGTCCAATGGGGGCAAATACACTTAAGCGACATCGGGTTCATTAAACTTACTCGCGCCGATTTGCAGCGTTATAGATTGCGGCGTGGAGATTTGTTGGTCTGTGAGGGCGGTGAGGTTGGACGTGCCGCAATCTGGAACTGTCCAATCGACGAATGCTACTATCAAAAAGCACTACACCGCCTTCGTCCAAAGAAAGAATATAACGTTCGGCTGCTTTTGAACCTTCTTAGGTACTTTTCAGACTACGGTCTGTTGGGGAATTTTGTTACCCAGACAAGTATTGCACACCTTCCGAAAGAATCTTTCGCAAAGATCCCCATTCCCTTGCCCAGGCCTGCCGAGCAGGAAGCCATCTCCGAAGCGTTGGGCGATGCGGATGCGCTGATCGACTCACTTGAGCAACTCATCATAAAGAAGCGCGCCATCAAGCAAGGCGCAATGCAGGAACTCCTCACCGGCAAAAAGCGGTTGCCGGGATTTGAGGTGAAGCCGCGATACAAGCCGACAGAGATCGGCGAGGTTCCGAACGATTGGCAGATTGATACGTTGTCGTCTGTGGCCCATGAACCAATGCAAAACGGTGTCTTCTTTGAGCCGTCAAAAAAAGGATTCGGGGTCAGTCTGGTTAACGTTGCTGATCTGTACGGTTCTTCTCCGATCGAGGTGGCTTCACTTGACCTTTTTGATGCGACCACGGTTGAGCAAGGCAGGTTCAAGGTAGCTGATGGAGATCTATTCTTTACGCGCTCATCTGTTGTCCCGTCCGGAATTGCTCACTGCAATCTGATATCATTGAAGAGCGAAGAGATTGTCGTTTTTGACAGTCACATTATCCGCTTTCGTGCAAACCGTCGGAAGGTTGATCCGTCTTTTCTGTTCCGATTTTGCGTCGGGTCGATTGCGCGTAGATACCTCGTATCTCATGCCAAAACGGGAACTATGACTACAATTGACCAAGGCGTTCTAGGCGGTTGCCCGATACTGCTCCCGTCTCTCACGGAACAGTGTGCCATCGCCAATGTGTTGTCGGATATGGATGACGAAATCGCCGCCATCGAAGCCAAACTCATCAAAGCCCGAGCTATGAAGCAGGGCTTGATGCAGGAGCTGCTCACCGGGAGGATCAGACTGGTATGACTATCGGCCAGCCGGAGCGCGTCACGCAGAACCGAGTCATCGCTCTGTTTCGGGATCAACTGGGCTATGACGAACTCGGCGACTGGAGCACGCGCGACGGCAACAGCAACGTCGACGAAAGGCAACTCTCACCGTGGCTTACTGGCAATGGGCATACACCCGACCAGATTGCGATCGCACTCCATAAGGTGCGCACAGAGGCCGACAACCACAGCCGTGGCCTCTACGGCAACAATCAGGTGGTCTACAATCTGCTGCGCTATGGTGTGCCGGTGAAGGTTGACGCCAGTGCGCCGACCGAAACCGTCCATCTCATCAACTGGCAGGAGCCAGAGAAGAACAAGTTCGCCATCGCCGAGGAAGTGACGCTCAAGGGTGGACACGAACGCCGCCCGGATCTGGTGCTCTACGTCAACGGCATCGCCATCGGCGTCATCGAACTCAAGAACAGCCGCGTCAGCATCGGCGACGGCATTCGCCAACTGCTCTCCAACCAGCAACCGACATTCAACGAGCGCTTTTTCAGCACTGTCCAGATTGTGTTCGCGGGAAATGACGCCGAGGGCCTGCGCTACGGCACGACTGGAACGCCCGAACGCTACTTCCTGACCTGGAAGGAAGATGAAGCCGACAACGACGGCTACAAGCTCGACAAGTACTTACTCAAAATGTGCGACAAGCATCGCCTTATCGAGCTGATGCACGACTTCGTTCTGTTCGATGGCGGTGTGAAGAAGTTGCCGCGCGTCCACCAATATTTCGGCATCAAACGGGCACAGGAGCACGTCGCGCAGAAGAAGGGCGGCATCATCTGGCACACCCAAGGGTCTGGCAAGAGCATCGTGATGGTGATGCTCGCCAAGTGGATCTTGGAGAACAAGGCCAACGCCCGTGTCGTCGTCCTCACCGACCGCGACGAACTCGACAAGCAGATTGAAGGCGTGTTCCGCGGTTCCGGTGAAACAGGCGTTCACCGTGCCGACAGCCGCGCGGACCTGATGACGCAACTGGCTAGTCCGTCACCTCGACTGCTATGTTCTCTGGTGCACAAGTTCGGCCGCGAGAATATCGAAGACTTTGAAGCGCTGATCAAGGAACTTGAGGCCCGGCCGCCAGCAGTCGTTGGAGAGGTCTTCGTCTTCGTTGATGAGTGCCATCGCACTCAGAGCGGTAGGCTTCACAGATTGATGAAGGCCATGCTGCCGAATGCGGTCTTTATCGGTTTCACCGGTACGCCGCTTCTCAAAAAAGATAAGCAGAGCAGCCTGGAGGTGTTCGGTGGCTACATCCACACCTACAAGTTCAACGAGGCCGTTGAAGACGACGTCGTGCTCGACCTGCTCTATGAGGCGCGCGACGTCGATCAGCGATTGACCTCTCAAGAGAGCGTTGATGAGTGGTTTGAGCTCGTTTCTCAGGAAATGAACCAATGGCAGAAAGATCAGTTGAGAGGCCACTGGGGCACAATGCAGAATGTGCTCAGCTCCGAAAATCGTATGCGAAAGATCGTACAAGATCTAATCCGAGACTTCAAACGCCGCCCAAGGCTCAAAGATGGAAGTGGCAATGCTATCTTAGTGGCATCCAGCATCTACGAGGCCTGCAAATACTACGATCTCTTACAGAACACTCCTTTCCGCGAGAGATGCGCTGTCATTACATCTTATAGCCCTCAGGCAGGTGACATCTCAAAGGAGGAAATTGGCGCCAATACCGATACGGCTAAACAGTTCGTCTACAATATCTACACGGATCTTCTGAAAGACGTCGTTGCGCATTCGGGTATGTCAAAGACTGAGACATACGAAGAAATGGCCAAAGAGAAATTTTCCCATGAACCAGCGAACATGCAACTGCTTGTCGTCGTGGACAAACTGCTGACCGGTTTCGACGCACCGCCGTGCACCTATCTCTACATCGACAAATCGATGCAGGACCACGGCCTGTTCCAAGCGATTTGCCGGACCAACAGACTTGACGGCGACACGAAAGAGTTCGGTTACATCGTCGACTATAAGGACCTCTTCAAGAAGGTCGAGAACGCAATCGCCGTTTATACATCAGAGTTGGCGGACAATGCCAATGACAATACCAAACCAGAGATTATGCTGCATGACCGGCTGACAAAGGGCCGCGAGCGACTGGAGCAGGCGCTGGAGCAAATCGCCTTGCTTTGCGAGCCGGTTGACCTTCCGAAGGGAGAATTGGAATACATCCACTACTTCTGCGGCAATACGGAAATCACCACCGACCTCGAAAAGCACAAACCTCAGCGCGTGACGCTCTACAAGCTCGTATCGGCGCTTGTGAGGGCTTTCGCGAACATTGCCGATGAATTGGCAGCAGCAGATTTCTCGAACGCTGAGATAGCCTCCGTGAAAGCTCAGATCGACTTTTATTTGAAGATGCGCGACACGATCCGCAACGCTAGCGGGGAGACCCTTGATCTCAAGCCCTTCGAGGCCGACATGCGTTATCTGATTGACACTTACATTGAGGCTGACGAACCGCGACAGATTTCCGAATTTGAGCGCATGGGGCTGTTGGATGTCATCGTTAAGACCGGCATCGGCGACGCGATCGCGACCAAGCTGAATAACATCAAGGGCAACAAGCCAGCGATCGCCGAGACGATCGAGAACAATGTGCGTAGCAAGATCGTCAAGGAACACCTCAACGACCCGGCACTTTACGAACGTATGTCAGAGTTGCTCGACGAGATCATCGCACTGCGACGAACCAAGGCCATCGAATACGAGGAATACCTCAAGCGGATCGCTGAGCTGGTCAAAGATGTCCAGTCGGGCGGAAGCGCCGGCGTGCCCACAGTCATCGATACGCCGAGCAAGAGAGCCTTATTCAATAATCTCGGCGAAGACGAAAATCTGGCCGTTAGAGTCCACGAAACAATCGTGAATGTCCGCCCAGATGATTGGCGCGGAAACATAGCGCGCGAGAACGTCATCAAACGCGCACTCTATGGCGTTCTGCAAGACGAGGCAGAGGTTGAGCGCATCTTTCCGATCGTGAAAGCACAGAGCGAATTCTGATGAACGGCACCATTCTCAAACTCGGCGATATCTCGGTTGCCGTAACGCGAAAGAACATCAAGAACGTGCACCTGAGCGTGCATCCGCCAATGGGCGAAGTTCGCGTGTCGGCACCGTCCCGGATGAAGCTGGACACGATCCGCGTCTACACGATCTCTAAGCTTGACTGGATCAAAGGCGAGCAACGAAAGCTGCGCGCGCAGAAACGTGAGACGCCGCGCGAATACCTCGATCGCGAAAGCCACTATTTGTGGGGACGGCGCTATTTGCTGGAGGTGGTGAAGAAAGAAGCGAGGCCGAAGGTTACGCTAAAGCACAGTGCGATTTGCCTTCATGTGCGTCCTCGTGCTGATGCCGAGAAACGACGCGAGGTGCTTGACGCGTGGTACCGCCAAAAGCTGAAAGACCGCCTTCCGAAATTGATTGCCAAATGGGAAACGGCCTTGGACGTTACGGTAGACGGCGTCTTCGTGCAGAAGATGCGAACGAAATGGGGTAGTTGTAATACAGCCAAGGCGACGATCCGATTGAATACTGAACTCGCCAAAAAGCGCCCGGCGTTCCTAGATTATGTGGTGCTGCATGAGATGGCGCACTTGCTTATACGTCCCCACAACGATGACTTCAGAGCGCTGCTGGATCTGCACATGCCGAACTGGCAGCAGGTTCGCAAGGCATTGAACGACGCGCCGATTTCCGAATGATGAATTAAGCCGCGCCGCTGGCTTGTTAGAACACCAACCTTGAGGTGCAGGACTTTCTAGGGAAACTTTCGACTGTCCCATTTCAAACCGATACCTGGGCCGCGGGCGAGGGTAGGGGATGTCGGGGAACGACGCAACGCGCGGGGATGGGGGCGGTGCACAATACGTGCGGAAAGCTATCGTAGTATAGGCGTCGCCAATACGGCCCCGCGCTTAAGAGATTGAGGAAGATGGTTCATTTATTGCGGTTGGGTATTGCGATTTCGTACTTGATCTTGATTTTCGCCTTCGCTTGGTACTATGCGGGTGAGAGCATGCACGGCCAGTTCTATCATGCCAACTCCCACCAGGAGTGGAATGTAGCGAATGACTATCGCAAGCTGCAGAAGAAACTTGACCGGGAAGTGAAAGCTTATGTTCGGCGCCTCAACAAGGTTAAAGGGGTGCACCCGGACTTCAAGCTGACTCCGTATGTAGTTAATGGGAATCTTCGCGCGAAGCTCACCGCTACTTCAACCGGGCCATTTCGAAAAAGTGAGTGCGACGGACCTATTAGCAGAGGGTTCCTTTTTGGAAACCACGGTGGGCACGTCCTTGGCCTTGATTGTAGCTCTGGAGATCTCGAGGATATTCAACGGTTCTTTCGAAAAGGCGGCAAGAAGGGGGAGAGAATATACATCGTCTTAGGCGATGCTTTGCTCCTTGAGTTCGTTGCGTGGTTCGACGCGATGCGAGGCCGTCCTGACAAGTCCAGCGGTTCATTTCAGCGCATGCTTTATTTCTCAGTCGTGACAACAACCA
This sequence comes from Hyphomicrobiaceae bacterium, assembly GCA_049116495.1. Taxonomy (GTDB): domain Bacteria; phylum Pseudomonadota; class Alphaproteobacteria; order Rhizobiales; family Hyphomicrobiaceae; genus CAJQQK01. The sequence continues at coordinate 49,286 of JAGDYV010000021.1, forward strand.
CACTCGGTTACGGTGATATCGTTCCTCTGACGGATAAAGCGCGCGTCTTGGTCGCGATTCAATCAATCGCCGGTCTCTTTTTGATGGGAGCCTTCCTGGCGACTTTAAGCTTCAATACGTCGAGCTCAAGGCAGTCGCGTGCCTACAAGCGGCAGAAGGGGCTGAGGCGCATACGAAAACTCAAGAGACAAGATCCGATGGTAGACGAGGCTTAATTGTAGTGGTTCTGACCTGATCTGACAGTTGCCTATTCTTCCGGCGGCATGTGCCCGCAGAGCATTTGTCAGTTGCGTGCGTTGGCAGATTAGCAGGCCACGTCTGGCGAGCTTATGACCTGCGCCTCGTTCAAGACTACTCCGGTGACACACCACACCACGGCAGTAGGGCGCTCGACTACCAAAAAAAAATTAGTTTATCAAGCTGAGACAATCACTCGACCGATACGGCCTTGACCCCGATCGCAAGCGCCTCACGGGGCCGCGTACGAATGGCTCAAGCTCTTTGAGCGCGATCGCCATCGACTTAAACCTTTTGACTGGATGCCTCGTGCGCTGGCTGCACTCGACGTCTGGGGCGACCTCAATTAGCGCCGAGCCCATCACATTGTGCTAATGTACATTAATAACATTCACACGGAATACCAAACCTACAAAGCAAAGATCTATGAGACTTACGATCTTGCTTCTCTCGACACTTTGCTCGAGGTTTTCGTCGGACGCAGTCACGCGGTAGTAGCGCTTGCGCGCTTGTCAGGTTATGACGAAACATTTTTGAAATTCATACAGAACCGTTTAGCGCACATGGAACGAAGTGAGCTATAGCCAGCCTAAATTGAACGGGTCGCGATCTGATCGCGTTTCCTCCCGCGCCAGCTTTATGACCGCCTCGGCAGCTTTCACGGAGACATGGCTCGCCGGTTCATTGTTCGCGATATCAACCAACCGTGTAAGCATGTCCTCCACGTGCTCCCTGGCTTTCTCAATCACTAGATCTTCTATACAATCTTGTCGTTTCATCGTTTCTAGTACCCCATGATGCGCGCGCCCACGCGCGCGTTGCAACGCAAAAGAATTAGCTCCGATGTCTCGCTTTTTCCCACCGCTCTATAACCGCTCGCCTTGCCTTCAGCTTGCCATCAGCCGTCCGGGGCCCCGTCGATGCTCCCCCATGGAGCTTGCATCGACCACCTCGTCCAATACCCGGAGCGCGGCAAGCTGTGCCAGTGCGTGTTCGGGCGCCGCACTTCGCTTGGCATTCGTACCGACGAATGATGTCATCGATGGTATCGAACATCTCACTCAGTTTTTCGTTCATGCCGCACATGCCGCTCTTTGCTGACGCGGCAGCAACCCTGACGCCGTGCTTTGATAGGAGGGTAAAGAGTAAATTGTTGTCTTGCGGACGGCGCGACCTTGTCTGTCATAAACGCGCTTGTCCTTTGCAACCACGACGCCCGCCTGCCGTTTCAGTTGACCAAGGAACACTCGACGCGGTGGTGGACGTAAGTCTTGAGCCGGTGCGAAGTCTTCGCAAACCAAGAACCAGATGTCATCGACCATCCAGTCACAAGCTAGACTATGTGACTGCGCCCAGCGCAAGAACCAAGTTACGAACTCCTCTGTCGCCACTTGATTCCGTTCACCCAAGGGTAGAATCGACTGGTGCTCGTGAGGCAGCGAGCAAGCAAGATCGTGAGTCGCCCTTTGGGGAAACGGCAGGACATCTTGCAACTCGTAATCGGTTACCGCCTCCGGATCCAGGCAGCGGCATTTTCTGCAATTAGCTTTTTGATGGGTCATGACACCTCCGACAGATCAAAAAAAGTTCGATTAGGACGGAGCGGCTCCATCAGTTTAACAGACCAGTTGGCTCGCCCCATTAGTAAGACGTTTTTTGAAAAAACATCATATTTTCATGGTGTTACATCGAATTTCACGCACGATTATCGTCAGTTCGGTTTCCATTGCCTGCAAAAGAAAGCTGGCCGCTCGATCTGGAACAATAAAACTGTCATGAACAGGTAAGGCCACGACACCGGCAGCCCGCATGCGCGCCAAGACTCGCACACACAAATCGCTATCAATACTTTGGAGGCGCAAGCCAAGGCCGGTTCCCCAAAAATGACTGAACCGGGGATGATGCCTCTGGATGGCATTGATCAGTTCCTTTGCTTGGCTGCCGGGGGCCTCCGTACCAATCGTTTGCAACTCCTGCGTGATCGCTCTTCGCGCTCCGAGTAGCGTTGAAGCATTCAACAGGATGTTGAAAGATCGCTTGACCAGCTTTCTCTCAAAGCCATCAATCACGTAAGGGTCTTTGCCATCAAACTTGACATCCGCAATGGCCGACATCAGCGTCGGGTGGATATGACTGAAATCATGCTCGACGACGTCATCTCCATCAATCCGAATATGCGCGCGATCGCTTGATGGCATGTTTTGCCACCAGCCGCCGTAGAGTCGCCCGCCGAGATTCCACCCCCCCTTGAAGACTCGGTAAAGCCTCAATTTCTCGGGGTTCAGGACACTCTTCGTGGATCTAAGCAGCCCCCGATCATCTTGATGCCAGCTGGGGGACACCAGAGCAATTTCTAGAGACATAATCGCCTCGTTTTGCTGAGCAATCTCACGTCGCATTTTTCGGGATCGTGCCGTATCTTTATAGTCCACTAGTTGACCCTCTCGGTTTTTCAGTTTCACGCCGTCCGCTGGCAAGAACGCAACGTCCTCAACCGTCTTGATTGCTAGATTGTCCAATAAATTCGGACGCAATCTCATACGTGACTGGTAAGATGACCTTGGACCCGGACGCCCTCGTTGCTCTTCAATCAAGCCTTGCGATTCCAATGCATCGACTGTCTTTGCTACGCGTACATACGACAGCGCTGGGTGCCGATAACGTCTCGTTTGGCTGTAAAAATTGCGGTTGCGCGAAAAAAAATATCCAGCGCCTGGGATTGCCCCAGCCGACATAAGCCAAATGAGCGACGATAAGATTGCAAGCTTCGCGCTGAGCGACGGTTGGGGATGAATCTAGTCCTAGCGATAGCGCCAAGTCGCATTCAACTGCCACGCGAAAATCTAAATCGAGGGCAACGTCCGGCGGATCCGCGCTCCTGGATTCGCCCATTTTTTCTCGGCTTGATTTACTCATCGGCCGTCGCCAGCAATGCGCGAAGGCTATCTGCCGGTATGAGCCTTCGGCCTCCTACACGAATTGCCTTCAGTTGCCCATTGCCGATGAGTTCATAGATTTTTGTCCGGCCGAGACCACAGACGCGACTTGCGTCTGCAATCCGGTATGCCATCGGGACCGGCGGGCTATGGTTATCTTGATCCACGCTTTGCTCCTGCGAATGAGTGTCAATACCATTCGCAGTAGGCCGTAAGTCCCCGCGGTTGTCATACCTCGGCTGCCAACAGAAAATTATAGCAAGAAGTCCGCTGAACATTATTTGGAGAGAGACCGCCTGCGTAGGAACGAGTTGATGCCGAGCAGATGTGTCAGGTCGTTACCGCATGTCCGGCTAGACCAGCCTGTTCCCACCTCCGTTGCGCAGCCCGTAAAAAATTTCGCAACGAAGACCGTCAAGAAACATCAGAGGGTCTTTGTGATCGGGTATCCCAGTGGCCTGCCGCTCAAATAAACGACTTGGTTACGTAGATTCAGACGTACTTGAGAAAGCAAGGTGAAGCGAGAGTAAAGTCTGATGCCTTAGTTCGGAGTGTTCACGGCGAACATCTATGCGACCGCTAGCGATCTTTGATCAATTTCCAGGTTGCATCGGCGATAGATTTATCGCTCGGCCCCAGGGGATGGCCCACATCAGTGGCAATGCCATTGAGCTCGCACATAAACAAGATGAACTTCGAACTGTTGAGTTTGTCATCATTTTGGAAGAACAGTCTTATATCCCCACCCGCCTGCGAATAGGCCAGAACGCACTGAGCAATGAACCCTTCTCGGTTAAAATCTCGTTGACAGGAGCGTTTGCCATCAACAGTCTCGCCAAGCGCTGTGTGAACGGCATCGTGAAGATGACTCAATACCGTCACAACATCACTCTGACTACAATGTTTCCACTGGATCAGGCCTCGCAAATGATACCAGACCGAGTGTATGGCCGCGTCACGTGCCAAGTCTTTACCGCCACCTCCCACCATAAATGCCGAGCCGATCGGTGCAGCGACCAGACCTCCAGTGCCGCTGGAAGGTGTAAACATTTCGAACAATAATCTGGAGTCTTTGGCTGCCTGCAAAGCCGAACGTCGAGAAGTCTCGCGAATGAGATCACATAAGGAAACCCTACTTAGAACGTCGGTAAGATCCGACAAGTAGTACTGCAACTCATTGTAATAGGCGTTGCGGGGCAACACGAAACAAAAGGCTTCTTTGGGACAAGTAGTACAACGTTCACCCCAAGCAGCACCTTGGGCAACCACCTTGCAATGAAATATTTTCCGGCACCGAAGATCTAGTTCTTGCGAACCGGCCAACGCGCGAACAAGTCGGCCGATACGCGTCGACATCGGCGTTAGTGCGCGTCGTACAAGTCCGCTTGGAACACGCTCCAGATTGGGCTGAACCTCGGACTTGCAGCGAATCCATCTTGCAAGTGCGTCCTCAACAAGTTGACGCAATCTGGTAGGAAGCACAACACCTCCGGCCTCTTCAATAGCCTTCCAGTCCTGGTTGTCGAGAACAATCTCGTCGTTTTCGCCTAGGGATTTCATCAATCTTGGCCCTCGAGTCCAAGGGGTTCAGGAACCGTCGCAGAATTTTTCCCAGGACATCATCAGCGACCGCCTACGCTCAAGAGCGTCGCCCCGACGATATGCTCTTTCAACGGCGTTTCCTTGTATGTGCGAAATAGCTTGCTCTGCGAGTTCGCTTGGAAAGCCGCCGATATCTTCTGCCCAATCTCGAAAACTCGAGCGAAATCCATGCATAGTATATTCTTTAATCCCCATGCGGCGAAGAACAGCCGTCAAGGTCATGTCAGAAAGCGGACTTTCTGCCTTCTGGCCTGGAAAGATAAACTTATTGCTTCTGACCTTCGTCATCTCTTCAAGAATTTCCATGCAACGGTCGGTCAAAGGTACGCGGTGCGCTTTACGTGTCTTCAACATGCGCTCTGGCGGAATAGTCCAAAGCTGATTTTCGACATCCATCTCTTTCCACACTGCACCCCGTGTTTCGCCAGAGCGAGCTGCAGTAAGAATCGTGAACTCGACGGCCAAAGCGGATATAGATGGGCGCCCACGAAGGCACGCAATGAACGCTGGAATGTCGGAAGCAGGCATAGCCGGAAAATGCCCTCGAATGAGCCGAGCGTGCGAACCAAGAAGATGATCCAAATTGCCTTTCCAACGAGCAGGATTGGCCTTATCGCAGTATCCACGAGCGATTGCTGCATCAAGGATCTTTTCAATCCGTCCTCTAAGCCTCTGGGCAGTTTCCGGAAGCTTGTTCCATATTGGCTTAAGTACGCCTTGGACGTCGGCAGTAGTGATCGTATCAACCCGTTTATGCGAAATCGTTTTAGCGTACGTCGCCAACGTCGATCGCCACTGCGCTCGGTGTTTCGGGTTGCGCCATGATTTCTCCAACTCCGTGATTACTTCATCTGCCAATTCGGCGAACGATGGTACAGTCGAAGCGACGACCTTTACATCGTCGATCGGGTCCTCACCGTTCGTCAGCATGAGCCTCGCCTCCGCGCAGCGCATACGAGCTTGCGCAAGGCTCACCGTGCTTGCCGAACCAAGTCCTTTGTCGCGTAGTTTGCCCGTCTGACGATCACGATATCTAAAAATCCAGCGACGTCGTCCACCATTTCGGACATCAAGATACAACCCGCCACCGTCTCCATACCGCCCGGTATTCGTAAGGCTCTGAACCTTACGCGCATTGAGTTTGTGAAGTTGAGCCATTCGTTCATCCTTGCAACTCAGGCCCCAACATGGGCCCCAACTTTGTCTACGGTTTGATGTGAACAAGGAGGCATCATGGCGAATGTAAATTCGCCTGTTTATACGGCAGTTGTTCGATGCCATGGACAAATACGAAAGCTTAAGAACAATATTATGGCGGACCCTCTCTCCGCCACATATCTTTCTTATCATTTTGGCTTGATTCACAATTTTGACAGGCCGCCTTTTCTGATCCCTCATCCTGTCCCCCACGGATTCCGGAACTGAATCGGACCGCTCCGGAAAGCCTCGGGTCATGCAACCAACCATTTTGCAAATGGCGGGGGCGAGCAGCCTGTTTTCTCAATGCCTCGTCGTCCGACCTCGATCGCGGAAAAACCGTATGAACAGCGACAGCCAAACACGCCAGCTGGTTACCCAATGGCCTTTGATCAAAAATGGCGATGCAAAGGGATCCGTTGGGTAGAGTGTCGTCGACATAGCAATGCCTGCATCTTGAGCGTCACGAGGTGTCGAGGCCCCGGTTGTTGAACTCGCTTGTAGGCCGTGACGTTGGACGAAAACACAATCCGGACGTCCAACTGAAGCGCGAAGATTAGACAAATAGCCAAGTAGGAAGCCAGCCAGACAACAACTCCGGCAACCAGCTATTGAGCCAAGATGGATGCCAGAACAAGTTCATGACCCGGTCGTAGAATAAAATCAGAATCAGCCAGCCAACGGCAGCGTAGCCAACCGCAAAGCGCCAATTATAGTGCCCCCAGCGAACTAGATAGGCGGCCATAAAAAGCGGCAACGCCAGTTTTTGTCCAATCACGAGCGTTATGAGAACCATAGCTATCAAATAGCCAAAGAAGATCATTGCCTTGTTCCACGCGGCGGCCTCGGAAGCGTGCCTCCAGGCGCTGGCCAAGCCATCGTGTTTTCGCAGGGCGCCAACGAAGGCTCGCCCGTCATTGATGATAATAAGAGACGCAAGTATGACGCCCGGAACAATGCCAACTAGAGGGAACTGACTGACGGCGATCGGCCAGGGCTCAGGTTCATATTCAGCGCCCACGTCGTGCGCCCTTAAGGCTTCCCAGCCGGCCAATAGAAAGACAATTAAGAGAAATAGAGCGAACGGGAACGAAATCAGAGGGCTGCGTTCTGCGCCTTCTCCTGTCCTTCCCTCACCATTGTTCGCCTCGTCTCCTTTGCTTGTAGCTTTGTTTGTTGTAACGCCGCGGAGGGCCAGAATGACTGTGATGGCGATCAAGACCCAAATCGTGATAACAATCGGGCGTTCCCAGGCCCAACTCAGACCGGCATGCGCGTTGATGCTGATCTGAAATGCATTCTCCATGATGCTGCCGAGGATGAGCGCCAGAATGAGTGGCGGGCGTGGCCAGCCACCACGCTTCATTACGAAGCCGACAAATCCCATGATCAGGCAGGCGATCCAATCACCCAGCGATGCACCACCAATCCATGCACCCATAAAGACGAAGAGAATGACGCCCGGAACAAGCATGTGGCCAGGCAAGAAAGCAACCTTTGCCACCTGCTTACTGAGAAACATTAGCAGTATAGCGGCGGCGATATTGGCGATCACGATGGCCCACACCATACTGAACGTAATATGCAGATTGTCGGTCAACATGTCGGGGCCGGGTCTGAGGCCCTGAATGAGCAAGGCCCCCAACAGGATGGCGGTTCCCAGACTCCCAGGTATCCCGAACGCGACTGTCGGGACTAGTGACCCGCCGCGTGTCGCATTATTGGCGGCTTCGGGCGCAATAACACCGCGGATATCGCCCTTGCCAAATTGAGATTTATCCTTGGCGCTCTGGACCGCATGACCGTAGGCAATCCAATCGACAATCGCGGCCCCCAACCCCGGCAACATGCCAACATAGGTTCCTATAACGGCGCATCTGGTCGCAAGCCACCAATGCCGAAAGGCGTCTTTGATACCATCAATGAGCCCACCGCCATCATCCGTTTCACCTTCGGAGGCCCTGGCAATCGACGTATTTCGGATCGCCAGCTCCATGATCTCAGGAATGGCAAACAGTCCCAACACCACCGGGATAAGCGGCAAATTGTCGGACAGATAGTCCGTCCCGAAAGTGAATCGGGGAATGGCGACCGTGACGGCCTCGCCAACTGTTGCCAGCAAGATGCCCAACGCTGCAACGGCAAGACCTTTCAAGACCGATTCCCCACTCAATGACCCCACCATGGCGAGCCCCAAAAGGCCCAACATGAAAAGCTCCGGCGAATTGAATGCGAGTATGACCGGAAGGATAATAGGTATGGAGACCGCCAGGATAAGTGCTCCGAAAACTCCCCCGAAAGCCGACACCGTAAACGCGGCGCCAAATGCCCGAGCCGCCTGTCCCTTTTGAGCAAGGGGATAACCATCGAGTATGGTTGCTTGGGATGCTGCAGTGCCCGGAATGCCGAGCATCACCGACGCGATCGTGTCACTGGTTGATGTTACTGCGAACATGCCCAGGAGAAGCGCAAATGCCGGCACAGGCTCCATGCCGTAGGTGAACGGCAGCAAGAGCACCAACCCGATGACGCCACCCAAACCTGGGACGGCACCCATCCAAATTCCGATGAATACTCCAAGCATCAAAAAGCCGATAGCCGGCCATTGAAAGACCAGAGACAAGCCGGTGATCAGTGCGTCAACCATGTCAGGCCTCTAGGCATACGCTATTGGTAGATTCTGGGAATGACAGTCAAAAAAATTGCGGCGAGCCTACCAGCAACTGGATAGGCGCGCCGAAGTCGAAAACAACGATGTTCTAATTCTTCTTTTTCTTCTTCAATTTTCTAGCACTTTGACCAGTCAACTGTTTCAGGCCTGCGATTGCCGCGGGTGATGCATTCTTGTAGTCGGTCAAAATCCAAGACGCTTCTTCAGCACCCAAGAACCTGTGGATGGGGCTAACGGTTTTCTCCCAGTCGGCCTTAAATTCCGCATCATCACGCACTGCGAGATAGGCTTTGCGAAGATCGGCAACGACTTCGGCAGGAGCGCCTGGAGGAGCTGCGAAGGAAAACGGCCAAATGGCATATTTGCTGACCCATTTGTAGGCTTCCCAAAGATTGCCTGAAGGCTCTTTGCCGGTCACATCTTTTTAATAATCGATGAAATGTTTAGCCTTGCCGAAGTATCCCGGAAAACGAGCAGCTTCACCCTTGGCATTCATCGCCGTGTGATAATAGAGGCCGATCGCCTTGCCGTTTTTCACAATGCCGTTTTTGTAAAATGCGTTGTAGCCCGGGTTTCCGGCAGACGCCATATTGATCTCTCCAGCTTGAAGAGCCGGGCTGATTTTCGACGACCCCTTGTATCCGACAACGTAACGGTACTTAATGCCAAAAAGTTCCAATGGAACTCGACCATAGATATCGAGATTTGAATGTGGCGCGCGGCCACCGAAAATAATTCCCTTTGTTTTGGGGAGATCAGCGGCAGATTTCAGCCCGTCACCGGTATTAGCGTTGATCAAATTATAATAAGAAACGTCGCCGGCGCCGATCAGTTGGAATTTCGCCGGGTCGAAATTGACTCCTTTAAGCTTGAGCAACGCGCCCATCTGATTCATGGGTCCCCAATGCAGCGTCATGCCGTCTTTCTTGGCTTTGTTGAAAATAAAATTTTTGGACTTGTTACCGGCCGCACCAGGCAGGTTCTTGACAATAAACTTAGGCCTGCCCGGCATATATTTTCCTAAATGCCGGGCCCAAGCTCTGGCTCCTCGTGTTTGACCGCCAGCAGGCGACGCGCCGACAATCATCGTGAATGTTTTTCCGCTGTAATCTGCCGCAAATACGGACGCCGCACTCAGTGTCGTCGTTAAGCCCGCCGCGCCGGCGGCAAGCACAATTGTTTTGTAATTTGGCACGTTTTCCTCCGATTCAATTGCAAGTATCCGGGACTTCCACAGGGTCTTGGGGTAGGCACATACTAGCGTTTCAAAGTAGCGTTTCATTTCGCCACAACGAACAGTGACAGTATAAGTTTGGGAGCACAAGTCAGTGACCGTTGAACAGAGCAGTGCTTGTCATGCAAGGTACCGGCTCATTGTCTTGTGCGATGATCTTGCGTGCGCCGCCATGTTGGTCAGCGGTTAATGTGCTCATTTCACTCGATCTGAGATCGAACGGTCATTGCGCGTGATCATTCCACACAGTGGCGAGTGTCGAACCGAAGCTATCTCTTTGGCTAAGGTGGAGAGGCGAACCGCGACGATGCCCATTATCACAATGATATGCCAGTTTCACTGGCTCACGCCGGCAGACGATGACCATGATGACACCCGGGGCTGAACATGTGTTGCCGATTGTTGAACAACAGATCCAATTATACAGGAGATGACATGCTTTTCTCGATCTTGATTTTTGATAAACCCAATTCAGCTTCATTGCGGGACGTGCATCGCCAGGCGCATCTCGACTATCTCAAGACGTTCGACGACCAGACTCTGTTCGCTGGTCCATTCACCGAGGACGATGAGTCAGAAGATCTCGGAAGCTTTCGGCTCATTGACCTGCCCAACCGTGCCGCCGCCGAGAAGCATATCTCCGACGAACCATACATCATTGAAGGTATCCAGGACCGCTGGGAGATATACCGCATGTCGGAAGGGCTGCTCCATTCCTGGCGCGATTGTCCACGCACAGCGGGTAATATCCAGGCACTCTTCTATGCTATCGATGATCGAAACGCGGCCGATAAGCGCGCGCAATACCAGGGCGCTCATGAGGCCTATTTCAAGGAACAAGGGGACAGCATCATGATGCACGGCCAGCTACTTGACGATGCCGGGCATCAGCCTATCGGCAGCGTCTCATTACTGGACCTACCGGACTTGGATGCGGGCTACAAAATCATGCAAGATGAGCCCTACTGCCGATCAGGGCTTTACGCCAAGAAATTGCTTCACCGCTGGCGTTTCGGTCGCGTGTTCGATCGATTTAAAATGTAAATGCGCAGGCTTACCCTCAATTGACTGGTTCGATCCAAATGCAAATCAAGGACTCTCTATGAGTATCAAGCTTTACTACGCGCCCTATGCTTGTTCCATTGTGCCGCTTGTTGCCTTCAGCGAGGCGAACGCCGATGTTGAGGTGTGCCCCATCAACATCCGCAAGAAGCACCACATGACGACGGAGTACCGAGCGCTCAATCCGAAACACAAAGTTCCGTTGCTGGTTGTGGACGGCAGGCCGCTCAGCGAAAATGTGGCTATTCTTCTCTGGATTTCGCGCCGATTTCCCGAGGCTGGGCTGTTGCCGGTGGGTGACTGGCAACAGGCACAGGCAATCTCGATCCTGGGCTGGTGCGCTTCTGGCATTCACCCCCATATTAGCCGTTACAACGCGCCACAGAAATTTTGCGATTTGTCGGGCACGCAAGACAGTGTGCGCAGGTTGGCAGAAAGGGCGCTGAGAGACAGCTTTCAACTCGCGAACGAGCAGTTGGCCGGACGGGTTTATTTTTTCGATCGCTTTTCCATTGCGGACGTCTATTTCTTCTGGTGTTTTCGGCGCACAGGTATGTTCGACCTGGACCTTGCAGAATTTCCGAATTGCCAAACGCACTTCGAGAAATTGCTGGCGCGTCGTAGCATACAAGAGGCACTAGAGTTCGAGAGCTCTGTCATTTCTCAGTTCGAGGCAGCCTGACATCGCGTTGAACGACGTGACATCAGAACTGATTGACCAGCCAACTTGCGAGACAGCTTCGAGCGTGACTTGATCAATTTCATGCGCTCAAAGCTTTGGCTCAGCATCCGGCGACACATTTGCCGGTGCCGTCGAATTCCATCGTTTTACCGCTAAGTGGAACGTGGACGGGTGCTTTTGAAGACCTTCGGAACGTATCAGTTCTCGATCCAGCGACAACTTTGCCGCCCTTCGTGGCCGCCTCGTTGGCATGCGAGGCAATGATCGAAGTCGGCTTGATCAGTTCATTGACAACATAGGCCGCTTCGCGTGGTCCGTTGGTGAACGTATCGCCGATATTGATGACAACCATCTTAGCACCATAATAGCCGCGGACGACTTTGTCCTGCTCGGCTGTCATGCCGGTGTCACCCGAAAGATAGGCGACCAGACCGTTGCTGAAGCGAAGAACGTAACCGGTCGGTGGTCCGACATAACCGCTGAAGCCTGCCGCCTTCATGGCCTTGCCCAGATCGCCGCCGATCAAAGCGGGTGAGAGACCGTTGCTGTGTGTGGCGGGAACAGTCGAGATTTTCACACCACCGACGCTTTTCGTAGCACCGAAGCGCGCCAGGATAGAGTCTTTCGGATTGCCGCCAAGGGCCTTCAGCTTTGCTGCAAAGAAAGGCGGCATTTCACTGCCGGTTACGATCTTACTCTTCTTTGCGACAGCAATGTTCACCGCGTTTGTGTTCGGGACTGCTGACTCGGCCAAGTCGGGTTTCGCGCAAGTTCCTGCATTCGGTGCTGTGTTGTGCCGCCCTCCGACATGATCGAAATGCATATGGCTGATCAGAATTGCATCGATCTTTCCCAATCGTGGGTCTTTGGGGCCTGCAACCGTCATACCCGGATCATAGAGCACGCGTGTTCCATCCGGGTCCTCAAAGACGAGGGCACGATCGAGGCGACAGAACTCACCTGTCTGTCCGCCAAGCGGTGTTACTTTTACGTTCGCGGCATTTGCCACAGGCACCATCGCGCCTATCGCGAGAATGCTCAATGTGGACAGCAAGATAGTTGTCGTTTTCATCGATACATCTCAGTTCATAGTCGTTGTTGGATTTCGTAAATCAATAGATCTGCAATTAGCCAGATGGAATTTCGCCGACTGCCTTTGGCACATGATAGCCCTTTTGCACCGCCTCCCGATCGGCAAGCCGTTTATACCATGAACGGATGTTCGGATAGTCGGTCAGGTTTACTCCTTGCCATTCATACCGCGAGATCCATGGCCAGCATGCCATGTCGACAATTGAGTAGTCGTCAACAATGAACTCACGTCCCCCCAGTCGCTTCTCCAAAACCGAATATAGGCGCTTAACCTCTGCTGCAAAACGTTCTTCGGCATAAGGCGCCTTTCCCGAATTGAAATGGAGATAGTGATGCGCCTGGCCCAGCATCGGACCAAGGCCGCCCATCTGCCACATCAGCCATTCGATGGCATGAGCTCTGGCCAGCGGATCTTTGGGCAAGAAGCTGCCATACTTGTCCGCGAGATAGATCATGATCGCACCAGACTCCATTAACGACACGTCATTGTCATGGTCCACGATGGCTGGAATCTTGTTATTGGGACCGATGGCAAGAAATTCGTCGGTCTTCTGGTCACCCTCGCCGATGTTGATCGGATGAACGGTATAGTCCACACCAAGTTCTTCAAGGAGAATAGAAACCTTGCGGCCGTTGGGTGTGGTCCAGGTATAAAGATCAATCATATTGCATTCCTTCTAAGATCCAGAACCGACAAAGCTAGATATGGAGCACGTATGAACGATAGCCAAGAACGAATTCTGGCAACCGTGAAGGGCAACGTCAGCCTCGCCTCGTTTGATGCACTCTCTGGAGAACCGCTCGGGTCCGCGACGGTCGGGACGGTAGACATATCGAAACCGCATGAGCTGACAGTTACGAAAGACAACACGCGCGCCTTTGTATCGCTCTACGGAGACAAAGACTATGGGCCGAATACGCCGGATAATCGCCTTGCCGTGGTCGACCTCAAAGCGATGAAGCTTCTTGGCCATGTCGATCTAGGGTTATATTTAGGCCCGCACGCTCTCATGACCGACAGGGATGGCATGATCTGGGTCACCGTTGACGCAAGCCGCTGCGTTCTGATTGTCGATCCAGACACATGGGAAATAGAACGCACGATCTATCTCGAAGTGCCGGCCCACTTTCTGGCTACCACATCGGATGGCGTTACGGTTTACTTCTCGGCCAAGGAGTATCCGGTGATCTGTGAGGTTGATGTAAAAACGAAGGAAGTGCGGGCCAGAATTCCGTTGCCGGTCGGCGGACAGGCGATACGCGTTTCGCGCGATGACAAGTGGCTCTATGTGGGACACCTTAGCCGCCCGCTTCTGCACGTTATCGATTGTGCGTCACGGCAAGTTGTCGAGACGGTCCCCCTGCGAGCCGTGCCTGGCTGGCCATTCGTCAGTCTGGACAACGATCATGTGATCGTGACGACGTACGACGAGCCGGCTGAGCGGGGCTTCGTGGAGTTGCTTGATAGCAAGGATCTAACTCGGCGCAACGTCATAGAAGTGGACGCAGAGCCGTTCCACGCGCTACCCATGCGCGATGGCGAGCACGCGCTGGTTGCTCTGGCCAATGGCGAGATCATCAAGATCCATTTGAGACGAGCTGAAATCGCTCCCGGCGGCTTCAGCGTGGGTGGTACGATGCCGGAGATGCTGCATTACCTGCCAGGGGACTAAGTCAATCTGTCCAGCGGCGTCATTCACGTCCCGGTGCGCACCCTGGATGAACTTGCGCATAGTGCTGGCGCAAGAGATCCTTGCCATAGTCGTTTCCATTTGGTGTGCGCACAATCGTATGAATGTGGCACTTGGCCGGTTCCTCGTTGGAGAGCCAGACACCGCTATGGTGATCGAATTCAACCATGATCAACGGACTCTGAATGCGGTAGTAGAACGGGTCGTCATCACCCCATCCGCCGATCCAGCTCCACCATGTCCGTTCTAGTTCTGCCTCGACCTGCGCCAAACGCGCGACGCGAACTTGGTCAGGTAGGTAGCAAATGAAGGCCTCAAGGATTTCCATAATCCGCTGGCGTTCACGCGATGAGAATTCAGAAACCGATACGCCTTCGTGCGGAACAATGCGGTTGTCGCGAAAGGCCCCGCCCAGATGCCGCTGATCGGCGAAATGCCAGCGCCCCTCTGGCATCGAAGGATCATGCATCTCAGCGTAGCTTTGAGCGCGCCCGCGCAACTCGGGCGACAGCGCACGCATTAACTCTAGCCCGCCTTCCTCTTCAGTGTTGAATAGCTGCAACCCGGCATAGGGGCCGTCATCAATGCAATTCGGCTCGGCTCCCATAAAAGTCGGCGATATCACCATTTGGCCACCGAGAACGAAACAATTGAGCACCAGATGATGGCCGTAAAGGCTCCATCCCCAAGGTTCGTCCTTAGACGGCGTGCCGAAAAGAAGCAGATTGAAACTCCATTCGTTCATCAGGTTTTCCAAGCCGCATAGTTGACCGAGGAACGCGTTGGTGCGCATGCAGCCGATGGCTTTCTGATAGCCCTCACCACTCAGGCTTGCACTCAACAGTGCCATCGCAGCATCGCGCGCGCCTCTCTCCATTTCTTCCAGTCGCAAACCGTTAGGATTAATCAGAAACTCCGGATTGCTCCACTGATGCCACTCGACCGCGTCGACGGCATAGACCAGTTGCTCGCGATCAGATGTAGAAAGCCTGGATAAGAGCGCCTCGGCAGCCGCAATCATCGCACCAGTGGGTGCGCCTTCCTCTGTCAAATGAAAGAGACCTGCTTCAACCCCTCCATTTGTCGTGATCCCAAGAAACGGTTCACGACTACGCTTATCCCATTCGGCGATCATCGGGCCGACCACGGGATTTTCTCGCGCGGCACGCCCAAATTCACGAGCAGATACCGAACGGCCTCCCGATAGGCGGGGACTGTCGAGCGGAAAGAGATAGTCGCGAAAATTGTTGGACGGCATCCGATCAGACCTTCCATACTGTTATCGAAATCAGCTCATCGGGCTAAGCGTGATCCAAGAAGTAAGTTTTGTCATGGCAACTCCCGTGACCACAATCCAGCCACTCAGAAAAGTGTTCACCACAGAACCCTAAGGTGTATCGGTATCATCGAGACTAGCCTCGATACCCGTGATGCGTTCGTAGGCCTTGATCACAGCTGTGCAGCTTTCACTGTCGTCACCAGTAATCGCGGCGAGCGCGTACGTCTGATGAACAGCTTCCGCCATAAAGCCTGGTAGACCTGCGGACTCCAGCCAATGGGCGTAGTAGCGAACGTCTTTTTGTGCGTTGGCAAGTGACATGTGAGGGGTGAAGTCCCGCTTGAGGGTCATTTCACCGTATAGATCCATCATGCCTGACTTGCCGCCTGCGGCAGAGATGATGTCGATCACTTTGGTCATATCCAATCCTTCGCGGGCAGCGAGTGCAAATCCTTCACACCAGGAAGCCACGTTTGCGAAAGCTATGTAATTGTGAATGAGTTTGAGGCGAATGGCATGCCCCGCGGGACCGACATGGAAGACGTTCTCGGCATAACTCTCAAATACCGGACGCAAGGCTTCAAGCTGCTGCTCCTCGCCTCCAAACAATATGTTGACTTCGCCCCGATCAGCGTGGGCTGGGGTACGTGTCATAGGTGCTTCCACATATTGCAAACCGGCATCGCTACAAGCCACGCGCATTTCCTCGACATGTGCCGGTGATACGGTCGTGTGATCCACAAACAAAGCACCCGGTTTCAATGCTGCGAGCACACCATCGGCGCCAAAAGCGATTGATCGAACAACCTCGGCGGTGGTAACACAGATCATAAAGACGTCGACATCCCGGGCGGCATCAGTGGCATCGGATGCACGTTCAGCGCCCTGGCTGATTGCCGCGACCAACGCTTCCTCATCAATATCGAACACACGTACGGAGGCTCCGTTCTTGACGAGGTTCTTTACAAGGCCACGCCCCATGCCGCCCAACCCAACAAATCCGATTTTCTGCCGTATCATTTGCCTACCCGAGTTATGAGTGTTTGTTGATCTGCTTTTGAGAGAAGCTAGCAGTAGCTCGTCGCGAGACCAACATAACGCTTCATTCGACCGAATGGCCTTACTAGTTTTAGAGACATTGCGTCCTGATATCACTAGATCAGACTAGCTCCGGCAGATTCTCCTCACGAATGGAGAGTACTCGACTAACTAGATTGATGAGCTTAGAAAGCCCGATGCCAACCAAGAATTATCCAAACGGCAAGTTCCTGACAGATTGCAATGGACTTGCATCACAACTCGATGAGGTTCTGCTCATTGATCTGCGCCCGGCAGAAGACTTTGCTGTCGGCCACATCAAGGGGGCAAGGCACCTGGATATATATGCTTTGAGTTTGAACGATACGTCGCCAGCTCCGCTCGACTCGTTTCTTCATATGTTTAATGGGCCATTTGGCGCTCGAGGTGTGTCACGGGATCGACCGGTCGTCATCTACGACCATGAAAGTGGCGAGCGGGCAGCGCGTGCTGTTTGGTTGTTGAGCGTCCTTGCTCACCCGGACGTCAAGATGCTCGATGGTGGTGCCACTGCATGGGTCAAATCTGGTCGACCGCTCGATCGTATCGATGCGGCGGCAGCGCCGGTTCCTGCAGATAGAGCCCCGCCAACCCCGCCACCATTCCGTGGGGGGCGGCAATTGGATTATCTGGCCACTCGGTTTGATGTTGATCGCGCCATCGACGACGAGGCGACTGTTATCGTCGATGTCAGACGCGCGTCGGAATACTACGGCAACGAAAAGCGCGCGAACCGCATCGGTACGATTCCGGGAGCGGTTCATGTCTTCTGGCGCGATCATCTCGACGGGAGTGGCGCGCTACGCCCGGCCGAGGAAGTCAAAGCTCTTTACGAGTCGAAGGGTGTGACGCCTGAGAAAAATATCGTCGTCTTTTGTCAGGGAGGTTATCGCTCAGCCAATACCTTCATCGCGCTGGTTTCGCTTGGCTACCCGAATGTGAGGAACTACGTTGGCTCGTGGGCCGAGTGGGGCAACCGCGACGACACGCGTATATTGTTACCCAGTTGAAAACAATCAGGTCGAGGGCAGAACCGACATGCACTGCTGGATCGGAGGCGACGCCAACCGATGGCAAACTCGAGAAGCTCAAATTGGAGGTGGAATATGTTGGAAACCCGAGAAGGAGGTTGCCATTGTGGGCGAGTTCGATTCCGGGCACGGGTTGACCTGGAATTGCTCTCACAGTGCAACTGCAGCATCTGTACCAAGAAAGGAAACCTCCATCTGGCGATTTTCCCAACAGACTTCGAACTGCTGAGCGGCAAGGACGACTTGACGATCTACACCTTCGAGACGGGTGTTGCTCAGCACCCATTCTGTTCGCATTGCGGTATCTCTCCCTTCTACGTCCCACGCTCGCAGCCCGACAAAGTGACGGTCAACGCGAGATGCCTGGATGGAATCGACGGTCCGTCCTTGAAACCGCAACGCTTCTTCGGTGGGCGGCATTGGGAGGATGCGCAGCGCAAACGGATTGCAGACGGCGGCCACGTCTCCGCGCAGGACATGCACGGTGCGGCAACACTACAAGCTATTCTGGATCGTTCTTCGGCCTGAGAAGCCCAATGACGGTGAATGCTGACATACTGGCACCCAATTGATACCTGCCTGACGCGCTCCCGCTTTCTGAGCGCCCGCCATAGAAAGAGTTGCTTTGCCCACGTCATTGTCGGACCCTAGAATAGAAGCAAATATTTGTCGTCCCGACACTGTCGGGAAAGTGGCTCCGATTTTTAGGGTGATACCGATGTGCTCAAATCTTATTCGCCTGTTTGCGGTCATTTGGATCGGGGTTGTCGCTTTTCCTTTCGCCGCCGTTGCCGCGCCCCAGATACTCGGTCTTGTGGCGACAGTGACGCCATTACCATTGAGTTGTGCTGCGGGTGTCTGCACTGTGGAAGTCTCAGGAGTGTGCCTGCAAGAACATCGCCAAGCGCCGAGGACCGGTACGATCTATCGGGTTGCAGACGGTTCCAAACTCACCTTGGTGGTGCACGACCGTGATGGCAAAACACGGAGTACGGTGGTCAACAAGCTGGTAGAGGTCACATCTCTACGCTTGTTCAACTCCCTGTCGATAAGTTTGCCGGAGCGCTTCGTAAGGGACTTGAGCAAGGATGCCGTTCGATCGTCTTTGTCCATTGCGCCGTTGACTTCATTGATTCCGGTGACTGAAGTTGGCGATCCAACCCCCCTCACCAAGAATGAAATTCGTGCGTATACCGGACGCTTACGTGCTCTGGCGGAGAGGGCATTCAATTTCGACAAAGCCAATCTGAATGCCACCCGCATCCTAAGTCAGATGGTCAACCGGCTACCTGCGGATATCCCGATCGGCGCTGAAGGAATAACAAAGGTATTCGATCAAACGATCGATGCGAAAGCTCCGGCAACGGGGACGCGAGTGACCCGTCTCGTCACCCGCGCCCTCGACACCTGTCGGGAAAAGCTGAGAGTTGAGCGAACTCCCCACTTGCGAGCCTGCTTATCGAACCAACACGATATGCTCAATTCAAACACGACCTTGAATGTCTGGAAAGCCCTTCGACCGAGCGGCTAAAGTAATCGCGTCAATCCGGATCACCCAGTCCGCCTAACGCGGAGATGAGCGCCATTCAGTACAAAAATTTTCAACGTCCCTCGAAGCTTGGTACGGGGAGATGGCTCCACCCACACACAGTGTGCGTTGAACAACGGCCGTCCAACACTCCAATCGAGCGCCTCGTTAAACAAGGTGTTTTCGCCAGTGTGCAAGGGTTCGTTCCCGAGCGATTTTCGCCTGTCCCGCATCGTATCTCGGTGTTGAATTGTTATGGAAACCGTGGCGGGTTCCTTCATGGACTTGCATCTGGAAATCCATCCCTGCCGACTTGAGCGCTTTCTCATAGGCAGGACGTTGAGCGTTCACACGTTTGTCGTCCTCGGCATAATGGACGAGCATTGCAGCTTTGATTTTTGGAAGTTTGCCGTTTCACACATTTCAAGCTCCAGCAATTCAATGGCGATTCGATATATCGTTAGCTTCGCAATTTCCTGGAACATATTCGATCCTGCGGTCAGGCGAGGATCTCAGTGGCTGCTTTTTTGATCATAGTTGCTCTGTTTCTCAGCGGCTACGTGCATTGCACTTGGAGCATCAGTCCAATGAAAATCAGTTACTGCCGTCGACGCTAAGGCTACAAACCGGGCATTTGAGATTCCACGCTAGGGCCGGACAAATTCGAAGCCGACGAAGTCTGATATACATTACACATGTATTCGAGCTGGATTCTGCATCAAACCACTACGACGTCGGCGGCGCAGGGGGCGTGCTGCGTTTCCGCCAACTCAAGCGAACCTGAACTCGGGTCAATTCGGAAGCATTCAACGCAGTCAGCATCCTGGCTCGCCACGAGTAGGAACCTGCCATTTGGGTCGAGCGTGAGGTTTCGAGCATTTGAGTTGACCGTCAGCGCGTGTCGGCTCGAAAAACTTAGCTTGCCGTCGTCAGCCCCCACAGTGAACACAGCGATACTCTGGTGGACCCGGCAAATGTAGTAATAGCGTGATCCGTCGGCCGACAAACAGCCTTCCGCACCCCAGAGATCTGCCATGCCGAGGTTTTCCGGATGGCCGCGTCCTCCGAAGCCATCCGGATAGCAACGTTCAGTTTGTAAAGGCACCAGCCCATTTTCGTCGTCAACGGCACATACGACGACGGTGCCATCAAGCTCGCAGTTCACATACGCTACACGTAGCGACGGGTGGAAATTGATACCGCGTGGACCACACCCTGGAGCGAGTTCCACGTCACCGTTCGGCGATAATCTGCCCGTTGCCGTGTCTAGCATGTACTGGTGAACCTTATCCGTGCCCAGGTCCATCGCATACACCCGGTTCGTTCGGGGATCGCCGTGAACACCGTGCGGATGAGGCGCTGACTGACGGAGGGGGTGCGGACCTACTCCAATATGATTTGGCCGAGCCGTAACCTCGCCGACCGCTCCCGTTTCAGGATCAAAAGGCAGTACGGAAATGCCCCCCTCCCAGTACCTTGTCACGAACAAAAACCGCCCCGTGCGGTCAAAGGTTGCGCACGTGTTACCCCTGCCGCCGGTCGATTGGGTGCAAATCTTCTCGAGCGCACCATCAGGCATTATTCGATATGACGTCACGAACCCGACACCTGCGGGCACTCCCGTGTGATGAGAAAGCTCATGTACAGCAACGAGGAAACGCCCGTTGGAGTGAAGCTCTAGCCATGTTGGTGAGTCTTGCTTCGCAACTAAGCCTAACGCAGAGAGTGATCCTTCCGCATTGTTGAAAGCAAAGGCGAGAATCCCTTCTCCAGGTCGCTTTGAGCCCACCCAGCCAAGCTGCCCCGGCGTGTATCCGGTGTAACAGCCAACGAAAGCGTAGCGCTGCGACATCTGACATCTCCTCTCGCGAATATCTGCCCAATCATCATAGAAACCGGCGAAGTTCTGTCCGAAGGCAACAATGGATCTTTTTGCCTTTATGGCAAGCAGGACTGATTGTTTATCGAACCATAACTTGATTTTCGTAGCCGATGCCATCGGCCAATTGCCATCGGCCGTCGCAACCTATATTTGTTTGAAAGCCAATTACCAAAGAGCCTTTGCCTGCGAGGCCAATCAAGCGCGTCGCTTGTTTTGTACGGGCACTCGCGAAGGCGGCCCACCCCAGCAGCGGCAGCTATTGCCAGCGATGGTGAATTCATGAATGAAGCGCGGTTTGACTATATCATTGTCGGTGCAGGGTCGGCCGGATGCGTGCTCGCCAATCGGCTCTCGGAGCAGCAAGAGTGTCGTGTCCTCATTCTCGAAGCTGGGCCTAAGGACTCGAACCCATGGATTCACATTCCAATCGGCTACTATCGAACCATGTACGATCCGCGCATCAGTTGGGGCTATGAAACCCAACCGGTGCCTGGAGCAGCAGACCGCCGTCTTTCCTGGCCGCGTGGCAAAGTTCTCGGTGGATGCAGTTCGATAAACGGTCTCGTCTATGCGCGCGGTCAGGCACAAGACTTCGATCATTGGCGCCAACTCGGCAACGTTGGTTGGAGCTACGAAGACGTGCTTCCGTATTTCCGACGAGCCGAAGGAAGTACGGCGGATAATCTGAACGCTAAATTTCATGGCCGCGACGGCCCGCTCGGTGTCACGACCGCGAGCTCCCATGCACTCTGCGACGCCTATATTGAGGCAGCGGAACAATCCGGCATACCAAGAAATCCAGACTACAACGGAGCGGCACAGGAAGGCGCCAGCTACTTTCAGGTCACGGCCCGAAATGGCTGGCGCAGCAGTTCCGCCACAGCTTATCTGAAACCTGCGAAAAGGCGGCCCAATCTCAAAATCCAAACGGATACTTTGGTTCGCCGGCTGATTGTGGAAGCAAATCGCGTCGTCGGAGTTGAGACGTTTCGTGACGGGCAAACCGAGACGGTCCAAGTCACCGGTGAAGTCATCCTCTCTGCTGGTGCAATTAACTCGCCGCAACTTCTGCAACACTCTGGCATTGGCCCCGGTGGACTGCTGCGCGAGCACGGTATCGATGTCGTACACGAACTCCCGGAGGTTGGTGAGAACCTTCAGGATCACTACACCTGCCGCAGCACCTATCGTTGCAAGCAACCGGTCACCGTCAATGATGAAGTGGCGACGTGGTTTGGTAAAACCAAGGTGGCCTTACGCTGGCTTGTCGATCGCGGCGGACCAATGTCCTTGAGTGCCGGCCAGGTCGGCGTCTTCGCGCGAACACGTCCCGAATGCGAAACGCCCGATGTTCAGTTTCATTTTCTACGGTTCAGCGCCAAACAACGCGGCCGGGAACTGGACCGTTTCCCCGGCTTCACCGTCACAGTTTGCCAACTGCGCCCGGAAAGCCGTGGCTACATCCGGATCGGTTCTTCCGACCCGGCAGATAAACCGCTGATACAGCCCAATTACCTGCAAGCGCGTGGCGACCAGGAAACGATGGTCGCTGGAATCCGACTGGTGCGTCGCGTGTCGAAGCAGCCGGCACTCAACGACTACGTCAGTGAAGAGCTGATGCCAGGACGGGACATCGACAGTGACGACGAAATTCTGGATTATGTACGTAATAACGGATCGACTATCTTCCACCCTACTTCGACCTGCCGAATGGGCTCAGACGACGGTGCCGTTGTGGACCCGCAACTTCGCGTTCGAGGACTTCAAGGCCTTAGGGTGGCCGATGCTTCAATTATGCCGACGGTTGTTTCAGCAAACACAAATGCCGCTTGCATTATGATTGGCGAAAAATGCGCCGACATGGTCTTGCAAGATCGATCGTAATGTTGCCCGCCATCCCATCGCGAGAAACACAAAAATGAAAATCAGGGATATCAAGACCTTTGTCGTCGGCAATCCGTCTCTTCATAGAGGTGGGCCATACTGGGTCTTCGTCAAGTTAACCACGGACAATGGGATTGTCGGCTACGGGGAGATTTATGGAGTTGCATTCCACCCCAAAGTCCTGGTTACGATGGTCAATGATGTGTTCGAACGCCATGTTGCCGGCGCTGACCCATTTAGAATCGAACGGCTTTGGCGGCACATATATTCGAGCGGGTTTTCGCAGCGGCCAGATCCAACAGTCATGGGCATCTTGAGCGGTATCGAGGTGGCGCTCTGGGATATCATCGGCAAGGCATTAAGCAAGCCGGTTTATGAATTACTCGGCGGGCAAGTCCACACACGGTTACGCACCTACACTTATTTGAATGCAAAAGGCGACGGTGCGTCCAATGCGACCGTACATTCCGATCCCGACCTGGCAGCCGAGCGTGCCATCGAATACGTCAAGCAAGGCTTTACGGCGATCAAGTTTGACCCTGCGCGTCCGTATACTGCGTTTGATCCGCGTCAACTTTCTCTTGAAACCCTCGCATTCGCCGAACGCTATACTTCCCGAATTCGGGAGGCTGTCGGCGACACGTGCGATCTGCTCATCGGCACTCATGGTGAAATGACGCCGGCCGGCGCGATCAGGCTGGCGCGTCGTCTGGAGCCGCATGATCCATTGTGGTTCGAGGAACCTATTCCGCCCGATAATATTGCCGGCATGGGGCAGGTCTCCAGCGGAACAAGTATTCCTGTCGCCACCGGTGAGCGGTTGACGACGAAGTACGAGTTTGCCGACCTGCTGCGGCAGGGTGCGGCCGCTATCTTGCAAATGAACCTCGGCCGCGTAGGCGGTTTGTTGGAAGCAAAGAAAATTACTGGCATGGCGGAAGCGTTTCATGCGCAGATCGCTCCGCATCTGTTCTGTGGTCCTATCGTCGGTGCCGCTAATATTCAGTTGGCCGCTTGCAGTCCTAACTTCCTCATTCTGGAAGGCATCGAAGATTGGGGCGGTTTCCACGCTGAGATCCTGAAGCATCAGATCCGCTGGGAAGAAGGCTATGTTATTCCTTCCCGCGAACCAGGGATTGGCGTGGAGTTGGACGAGGCGGTTGCTGAAGCCAATCCTTATGCGGGTGATCGCTTGCAGTTGAAAATGCAAGATACGCCGGCTTAGCGATCCGAGCTGTTTGTCCATCTTGCGAGGACGCGCCAAAGGGCGAGCGCGGCTTAACAGCGTTGCCAGGCCGGCGGCCAGAATTTGCCGCCCACATCCAAAGTGTATTCGACGACGCGCAGGCTTTGCAATGTCCACTCATTCACGTGATGGCTGGTACGGCCGACGGCCAGGATGCTCGCCGAACATTTGTTGCCAACATGACGCTAGCTGCACAGTTTACAGCGGACGTCGGTGCTGAGCTGACATTGGAGCCGCTGACTGATAGGAACAATCCTGGATATTTTCTGACACAATGCTTCGACGCCAGCCAGCGAGCTTCATGAGGGCCAACCCGCGGCGCGATCGACGTCAATGTCAACGCGATCCTTACTTGCGCCGGTCCCTTCGATCCTGTTTCCAGGTCTTCAAATATCCATGGCATGCGCCGCCGCGTCGATGCAGTTGCGACAACGCTATGACAACCAATGGCTGGATGCTCCCTTGTCGTTGAATTCGGGACGGTGGCAGCTTGATTGGAGGTCTAACGTACGCGGCGGCGCCAACCCAGGAATTATTGCCGAGAGATTCCGGCATTGCCGCCGCGCAGTACATATTTTTGCACTTTGCCCGTCGCCGTCTTCGGCAACTCTTCGACGAAGCTCACCCATTGCGGAGTCTTGAAGTGTGCCAGATTTTCCCGAACGTGAAGCTTCAGCTCTTGTTCGGTCGCATTCACGCCGGACCGCAGAATGACGAAGGCATGAGGAGATTCACCCCACTTGTCATGCGGCATCCCAACGACGGCAGCTTCCTGCACTGCAGGATGACGCAGCAAACAACCTTCAACTTCGACGGATGAAATGTTTTCGCCACCACTGATGATGACGTCCTTGAACCGATCCTGAATTTCGGCGAATCCGTCGGGATGAACGACCGCTGCATCGCCGGAATGGAACCAACCATTTCTGATCGCAGCACGCGTCGCTTCGGGATCGTTGTAATAGCCTTTCATGACAACATTGCCGCGAACCGTAATTTCGCCAAGCGTCTGACCGTCGTGCGGAACCTCTTTGCCATCTTCGTCGACAACCCGCAGTTCGCCCGAACTGACCAATTCCACGCCCTGCCGAGCTTTGACTTTGGCAAGTTCTTCAACGGATAAATGTCGATGCTCTGGCCGTGCTTCGCAGAAAGCGATGAGTGGTGTGGTCTCGGTCAGCCCGTACACATGCGTCAACTCCCATCCCAGATCGCGTTCGACCTGCTCGATGGTGGCAGCCGCCGGCGGCGCACCGGCAGTAAACAGGCGGACACCGCGTTGCACCCCGGCGCGCATTTCTTCGGGAGCATTGGCGATGCCGATGAGCACCGTCGGCGCCGCACAGAACATCGTGATGTTCTCCTCCTTGATCAACTTGAAAATGAGGGGCGGTTCCACTCGGCGCAGGCAGACATGCGCCATGCCGCGTGCCGTGTTGATCCAGGTAAAAGTCCAACCGTTGGCGTGGAACATCGGCAACGTCCACAGATACCGATCACCAGGCGCCAGATGGTGATGCACGAGGGTACCCATGACGTTCATGTAGGCGTTTCGATGGGTGATCATTACGCCTTTCGGCCGGGCAGTCGTGCCGCTGGTGTAATTGATCGTGATGAGATCAGTCTCGTCAATCTCAACTTCGGCAAAGTTCGGAGAATGTGCCGCCAGTGTCTGCTCGTAGTCAATCCAGTCTTTGCCCGCGCCTTCCAACGCCACAAAATGCTTAACACTCAACAATTGCTTTCGAACACTATCGACGGCTTCGATGTAGTCGGAGTGCGCGCAGACAACGGTCGCGCCGCAGTGATTGATAATGTACTCGAAGTCTTCTGGCAGTAATCGATAATTGACAGGGACCAGCACTGCTCCGATCTGCGGAATGGCGTAGAAGGACTCCAAGTGTGAATGCGTGTTGGGCGCAATGTAAACCACCCGGTCACCTTGTCCGACACCAAGGCTTTGCAGCGCCGATGACCAGCGGTCGCAGCGATCCAGGAACTGCGCATAGGTGAACCGCAAGTTGCCATCGACAACAGCTTCGCGGTCAGCGTAGAGCCGGCGCGCACGGCGGGCAAATTCAATTGGAGTTAACGCGGTTTCCATGATGTCGTACGTCCCCAACAAAATGATGATCAAGCAAACGGTCTGTCAATGTCACAATTCACATGATTGATCTTCTGACACGTCTTATAGAGGTTTGCCGGATAGACATCCAATGTCACTTGAAAATTCGACGAAAAAAATCTGCTATAGTTTATCCAACGATCTAACTTGTAAGTTATCACTCGCGCACTGCGATAGGAGAATTTGCCCAAGATCGTGATCGCAGTTTTTGAGACTTCACGGCACAGAGTTGATCGAGTTTACATCCCGGGCCCCGTGAGAAGAAAGGCGAACGGAACCATGAAAGCGCTCCCGCCACGCCACACAAATGCATTTGATGACCAATTCGACGTCATCGTTGTTGGTTACGGATTTGCTGGCGCAGTGGCCGCGATTTCTGCCGCCGATCATGGTCTACGCGTATTGCTGACGGAGAAAATGCCTGACCCTGGAGGAATCTCGATTTGCTCCGGCGGCGGTCTGCGCCTCGCCCACGACCAGGATCAGGCAACGGCTTATCTAACGGCAACGAATGACGGCACGACACCGGACGATGTCATAGCAGCTTTCGTCGACGAGATGATGCAGCTGGACGACTACGTTGGCCAGTTGGCCCAGGCAAGCAATGCAACATTGATACGCAACGAACGCCCCGGCAACTATCCATTTCCGGGTTGCGAAGCGCTCTATTTCCTGCAAATCGACGATGTACCCGACTTTGACCCCGATGCGACCTACCCGCACGCCAAGGCGCTTGCCAAGGGCACGCACATGTTCAAGGTGCTGCAAGACAACATTAAGCTGCGCCCCGCAATTACGACATGGCTTGAAAGTCCGGTTCTGCGCCTCATCGATGATGGACGCGGCGGCATAGCCGGAGCTCATGTACACACCCCGGAGGGCACCAAAGCGATCAAAGCCGCGAAAGGCGTCATACTTGCCTGCGGCGGATTCGAGGCAGGATATGATTTGCAACGACAGTTCTGGGAATTGTCTCCAGTGCGCACGTCATCGTTTCTCGGCAATACCGGCGATGGTTTGCGCATGGCATCCGAATTTGGTGCTGACCTTTGGCACTTGTGGCACTTTCACGGAACATACGGGTTCCATCATCCCGACCTGCCGTTTGCCATTCGCACAAAGCGCTTGCCTGATTGGATCCCGGAGGTTCGGCCCGTTTCAGCCGTCATGAGTTGGATCCTGGTATCCGCCGATGGACGGCGTTTCATGAACGAATACGAGCCCTATCTGCAGGACACGGGGCACCGCGCCCTGAACAGTGTTGACTTTGAACGGATGCAGCAACAGCATATGCCTTGCTACATGATCTTCGATGAAAACGGCCGTGGCATGTACCCTGTCGGCCAATGCATATTTAACGACCGCAGCGTCACGCCCTACACCTGGAGTGCTGACAATCTCAAGGAAGTCGACAGCGGCTTGTTAAAGCGCGCAGACACGATCACGGACGCGGCGGCGCATATCGGCTGCGAAGCCAAGGCACTTGAAACGACGATCACTGAATGGAACCACATTGTGGAGTCGGGCCACGACTTGCTCGGCCGTCCCGGACCAAGTATGGCGCCACTGAGCCAACCACCATTCTACATTGCAGAGATTTGGCCGGTCGTCTCAAACACGCAGGGCGGCCCGCGACATGACACGCATCAGCGTATCGTGACGCCGTTCGGAGAACCAATTCATCGGCTTTATGCCGCCGGTGAAGTCAGCAGCATTTGGGGCCACATCTATTGCGCCGGCGGCAATTTGACGGAATGTTTTGTCGGTGGCCGCGTCGCTGCGCGTGAGTTAGCCGGTCTGACAGATGCAAAGTGATCCAAGGCGGCCGTTGATAGGCCCATCCTGTCGTTACACTCACTGTCGTTTTTTAAAAGTCGCCCTTCCAATCCCGTCCGGAGGCATCCGAAATGGATTCGGCCACACCACCACCTGCGTGATGAATTACTTAGATGACGCACGAAAACGACGCCCGATCTCGCAACGTTGTCGGTGTGGGCCACTTGGAAATTTTCGCCCAACCGTGATCAGGCCTACGCAGAAGAAGGGCATCATTCAGCTCAGCACAAAGGACCGCAACTCCTGTTTGGACTGGTCCTGCTGGCATGAGCTGTTTATGGACTTAACAACAGTCAACAATACTCAAGCTTCGGCAAGGCCTTTCCAATGCTAA
Source organism: Hyphomicrobiaceae bacterium (assembly GCA_049116495.1). GTDB lineage: Bacteria > Pseudomonadota > Alphaproteobacteria > Rhizobiales > Hyphomicrobiaceae > CAJQQK01. The sequence goes on from JAGDYV010000021.1 coordinate 77,912, forward strand.
TTTCCAGCCTAGCGATCGTACTGCTGCTTGGATCATTGTTATCGATTGGGTTTACGTACAAGGCCGCCGGCGTTCTGACGGAGCGGGTTACCCAAACTTCCGAACGACCAATATTGCCATCTGCAGATCGCGGGCGGATTCGCCTATTTTTGTCATCTAAACCGCTGCAAGGGGAGGTTGCGATATGAACCAACAAGATCTGCCGCTGTTCGAAGAAGCGCCAGCAGCATGGCGTGGACCAGACCTTGCGCGCAATCCTGAACGCTGGACCTGGCATCTGAGTTCAGAACAAGTCGCCGGCCTCGACGAAGCGGTCCGAAGATTGGACGATAGCACCCGGGACATCGTTACCTTCACAGCGGTGGACGCACCGCTCCCGCGCATGGCTGAAAGACTGGGCGAGTGCAAGATAGACCTGCTTCATGGGATCGGGTTCTGCTTGATTCGTGGGGTGCCGGTGGAACGTTACAGTGCACGGCAAGCTGCGATCGCCTTCTGGTGCCTCGGCGCGCATCTTGGCGAAGCGGTTTCTCAGAATGCCAAGGGTCACGTTCTCGGCCATGTGCGCGATTTAGGCTTTGACTACACGAAGCCGTCTGCGCGCGGCTACCAGACTTCGGAGCGGTTACCATATCATTGTGACATGGGAGATGTTGTTGGATTGCTGTCGCTGCGTGCAAGCAAGTCTGGCGGTTTGTCGAGCATTGCGTCTTCGGTGGAAATTTACAACGAGATTGCACGATGTCGACCGGATCTTGCGCGCGTGTTGATGGAACCGACCTACCGGGATCGCCGAGACGAGATCCCCGAAGGTCGCAAACCTTGGTATCCTATGCCGGTGTTCAATATGCACCAGGGCCGGCTCTTCACCCACTACGTTCGCAGCACGATCCGCAAAGCGCAGCGCTTTCCCGAGGTCGCCCGCATCACGCCTGAGCAAGAAGAAGCCTTCGATTATTTCGATACCCTGGCTAACCAACCGGATTTTCACCTCGATATGGAGTTCCTCCCAGGGGACGTTCAGTTTGTTTGCAATCACTCGATCGTGCATAGCCGAACTGCCTACGAGGACTGGGACGAACCAGATAGAAAGCGCCACTTGCTGCGTTTGTGGCTTGGATGTCCTGGTGGTCCGGAACTGCCCGAGCCATACATTGAATTCCAGGGACTGACAGATGCGGGGCGACCGCGCGGAATTCTTTGTCCAGGTGCTGTACTCAATGCACCAATCGAGGCAAGAGATGGTGGTGCCGGCGACACCGCCAAGCGGCTCCCCGGCACGAATTGATCGATTGCCCACGTGACAACGCATTGTCGATGGCGGGCAATCTAGGTAGCTTTGGGTATCGGCTGTCGTCGGCCGGTTCCGCCTGTCCGCAACTGGCAACCTTTTAAGGGACTTCGGGTCCGTATCATATGCGCATTGCGGCAGTGCGAGATCAATCATGCTCCGCGTGCAGGGTAATGCGATAGTCAATGCCTTCTGGTTCGCCCTTTGCGGCACGTTTCCTATGGATGACATCAAGTTCGGTTGGTACCGGCAACGGCGTTTCGCTGACCCACAAGAGACCCGCTGCTATGCGCAAGGCATCGGTCGCCGCATCAACAGCTTCCTCTATTGTGAGCCCTTCACCACTACAGCGCGGGAAATCTGGAATGACGATGCGATAGGCGCCCTCATCGCCATCGAGAATTCCAAAGTAGTGAACGTCGCGAAACTTATCGCGGAACTCAGTTGTCGTGTGGGGCATCCCCGTCATCTCCCATTATTGCACCGCGTAGGCCCGCTCTTAAATGCGCCAAACATCCAAACCAGAAGTTGGAAAGTCATCGTCTTCCAACTATTCTCTTCGAAACTGACTTTTTACATTTCGGACAGCAGTCCGGACTGAATAGGGGGCCCCCTCCCGAATAGGCCGTCCGCGGAGCAAACCCTCATCGACTTGCGCGGCATGGTCGAGCCTGCGCGCGACAACGTTCACGTCCACGATATGACCAGCAACCGTAGCTCTTATTGCGAGAGCGCCACCACTTGTTGTAACGGCGGCCATAACGCAAACGAACTTTACGTTTCCATGCGATGCGCGCACTTGCACGTGCACCGATAAATGTCCGCCCCCAAGACCCGAGTGCACTGACCTTTGCCCTTGTGCACACTTTTGCTTCGGCGGACGTTCCTTCAAATGAGACCATTGCGATAGCAATCAGCGCGACTGCCAGAAATCTTGCGATCATAACTCCCTCCATATTTCATCGCCCTTCACTCCGTGTCTGCAACGGAGCCGGTGTAAACCTACAGTTTTCGATTGGACCCCAAGTCGCATGACAAACAACACGATCTGCCTGCTTTGGATTGTTTGCTTTGATTTCGATCATGGATATCGATGAATGCACTCGCCACATCCAGAATCTGTGGCGCGATGTCGCCAATGCGACGCACATGTATGGATGGGGCAAGCAAACAATGATGGTTATTGCGGATTTTCAACTAGAAAGTGATGGGTTCGCCCTCATAGGTAATTGCACGGTTCTCGCTTGGGGCAATGCCGTGAATGCCACTTTGTAGTCAGCCACAAAATCGATTAAATTGATTTGGCGCATGTCCGCAGCCAACCGCTGTATTCTTCAATCCGATGAAGCAGCCAGACCGTACCCCTCAAAAGGTCCGGAATAATCGTACAGCAAGCCGCTTGTTTCGAGGTAACACCAGATGAGATGGACTTCTTTCGTTCTGCTGCCAGTTTTGGCATTCGCGATGGCGACGCACGTGTATGCGCAGTCCCGCAATCTCCAAGGCCTGTGGAGAGGAATCGGTTTTGTGAAACCAGCAGGTGGGCAGAGAGAAAAAATCCATTGCAGAGTGACGTTTAATCGGCGGTCAGCAACGGCTTATGCAGTGACGGCAAAATGTGCAAGCCAGTCCGGGAGCATCACGCAGACCGGACAAGTGCGAAGAACGGGTACGAAACGATATTCCGGCAGATTTTATAATAGTGACTTTAACATTCATGGAAGGATACAAATTCGCGTGCACGGCAATCGACAATCCGTATCGTTCCAAAGCGAAGCAGGAGTTGGGAGCGTCCGTCTTTTCAAGCGCTGATCTTCGTGTATCTTAGAAAACAGCACACATTGTAGCAGTCGCTATTTTACGACAAGAACTGGAATCTTACTTCCGCTAACCACTTCGTTGGCAACACTACCCAACAATAATTTATTCAATCCACGTCGACCGTGCGACGCTACAACGATGAGATCAGCTTTCTTGACCGCAGCGGTGTCCAAAATCCCGCCAGCAGGATGTTGATCTCGAACATGGACCTGTTCACAACCAACGCCAACCTCGACTGCAACATTGGCGGCAGCGGCAAGCGTTGCTTGGGCCCCTTTCTCAGCCAAGACGTGATAGTGCCCAATCGGATCTTTGACGCCCATCTCCGCCTGCGCCGCCGTCTCAACGAGCGGCCAGCGCTCGGTCACGGTCACCAATATAGCATCGGCATTGAGCACTTTTGCCAACTCCAGGCCAGCCCTTTCGGCCTTGATCGCCAGCTTCGATCCATCCGTTGCGATAAGTATTTTCTTGTACATCTGGCACTTCCTCGCCTTCGAAAAGAATACCAGCCCGATATGTCATCTCCCTCACTCTGCAGCCATGACACAGATCAACGCGACCAGCCTTCCGGCTGATAAATCTATCGATATTCAACAGAAAATACCGGATGTTGTGCTGCGTCCCAGGAGACAGGTCACAAGTGGTCTGAAATTTTCGGGCATGCACGACCGGAGCGCGGCGCGATCAACATCGACAATGACTACATTCCTCAGTGTCCTAGGGTTTGCCCTTCTACCTGCCATCGGCATCATCATCGGCAGCATACTTGCGGAGAGTATTCACACGCCCAAGTGGTTGGTCGGAGCGTCACTGCACGCAACGGCCGGAATCGCGATTGCCCTGGTCAGCATTGATGTCATGCCGCGGCTACTTGTTTCAAGTTCTATATTTCTGATCACAGGCGCCTTTATCGTAGGCGCGCTCATATCGGTCTTGATCGCAAACGTGTGGGGTTCATTCCGGCACCGGTTAGGCAGAGGCACGGTCGGCGCATGGATGGTGTATATGGCGGTTACGACTGATTTGACCAGCGATGGACTGATGGTCGGGACCGGCACTGCAATCGAAACTCAACTCGGATTTCTGTTTGCCATGACCCAATCGATCGCGAACATACCAGGCGGTTTCGCCGCAACATCGAATTTCCGTGATGACGGAATGTCGAGGCACCGCCGACTTGTAGTTGCTGCCTCGATGCTCGTTCCGGCACTGCTAAGCGCTGCGCTCGGCTATCTCGTCTTGCGCGGTGCTAGCGACAGCACCCAAAACGCTGCACTGGCCGTGTTTATCGGGCTTCTCCTGCTTGCGACAGTAGAAGATGTGATCCCACAGGGTGATGAACCAGAGCCACCTCGGTGGATTTCGAGTGCTGCCTTCGCTGGCGGCTTCGCAGCCCTTGCGCTGTTATCGAGTCTGCTGTGATAGGCGCCGGAGTGTTCCAATGTCATGCGGGAATACTCTGGCCGTTCGCAACGACCAGGGGTGGTCGGCATGATCGAAAGATGCTCCAACGTAGCGAGCAGTTGAAACGAAGGAAAGATGTTTTGACGGCCAACGCAATAAAAGCGCAAACGACTGGCTGGAGCGACTCGGACTTGAAAAGTAGTTGTAGGCCCACCTTCAGCGACCCGCAAAACTCAGAAGTATAAGAAGTAGAACTGCATTGAGAAGCCAAAAAATAAACGTCAATCGTTTACCAATCGGCAGCCTTGCAAACCACTCAGTCATAGTCGAACCTTTCCGAGAGAATTTGGGTCCCGGGGACGCCTAATTCAATCAGCGTATTTTCAACCGTTTTCATCATGGCAGACGGACCGCAAAGCACAAACAGCCATGTCTTCATAGCCTCAGCATCAAAAACTCGTCTCACCAGCGCGCAATCAATAATCCCGGTCTCTCCTGACCAATTCTCCGGTGGTTGAGATAGAACATAGTGCACTTGCGTTCCTTGACTCCGTTCGTAAGCACTGAGTTCATCTCCATGTACAATTTGCTCTGCAATGCGGTTGCCATAAACAAGCATCGTCGGACGCTGATCTTTTTCCAAATGAAGTTGGCGCAAAATTCCTAACAACGGCGCAATGCCAACGCCACCGGCAATAAGGGCGATGCCGGGCTCGTCCCGGTCGGAAACAAGCAGGTTGCCGTGCGGCCCATCAACGTAGGCTGTGGTTCCGGGCGCGATCCTGCCGACCGTGTCCGTAAAGTCACCAAGTTCCTTGATAAGGAACTGCAGGCTGGCTCCAGATGCTGGCGCCGAGCTAATCGAGAATGGGTTCTCACGCAGTGAGAACGAACTATGGCCAACGTTTAGCCACACGAATTGGCCGGCTCTATAGGACAAGCCGCCGTGCCCCACCGGATCGAGATTTAGTTCCCAGGTTTTCAAACCTGCCGGCCGCACAGATTGGACAACCCAGGCCTTCCTTCGTTGCCAAAACGGCTTGGCCAAATAGACATAAACCAACGAGAAAAGCGCGATCGCAAACATAGCGATCCAAATGCTGGCAATCTTTGGATCCTGAGCGTATCGACCGGCTGCGATTGTATGATGAAGGATCAACGCCGCAATTGTCAGCGCACCCAATCCGTGCATCAACCGCCAAGTCTCGTATCGGTACGCGATCTGTTTTCTGCCAATCGCGAGTAAGATGAACGCCGGAAACAATACCCATGCGAGGATGCCGCTGCCCAAGCTTTCGATATCGAAGGTGAGCGTCAATTGACGGGTGGCATCCCAGGGACGTGGCGGATTGAATGTCGATTGATACAGAAACGGATGCAGCAGCATCAGGCCAAGCGCCGTGCGGGCGATGAGCTGATGAAAACGCATCGTGACATCCATGCCAATCCGGCGCGATACGGTTCGAAAACGACCAGACAGAACAAACTCAACGAGGACAATGCCAAACGCCAGCATTCCTGCACCGGACGCCAGTTCATCCCAATAAAACCTAGCCGGCCAGCCGTTGCTCCAGGCAAGCCCCAAAGGTAGAAGGATGACCAAGATGTAGACCAGTATTAGAAAAATTGGATTCATTGCTAGGTCAGGCCACCTTTGGTTCTGCTCCGTGGTCAATGGGTAAAGTTTCCGGACAAAGAGTCGGCTGGGCAGAAACGCACCAGATTACCTCATCACATGCACCGAACACTGGGCATGCCTGACGACGCTTGTTGCCACAGAGCCAAGCAAGTAATCTGCTAAGCCAGGCTGATGGGAAGCCATCACGATGAGGTCTATGCCGTCGCGCTCGGCCATCTCCAGTATCTTATGATGCGGCCTGCCGACGGCCGTCACAATGCTTGCTTCTTGCGGCGCATTGTTGGCTTTCGAGATTTCAAGCAACTGTTTCTCTGCGTGCGCCCTTGCTTTCTCAGCTGAGCCTGCTGGCATTTGCAGCCCGACAGTAGCGGGTATTTCCGGCAATACGAAAAGTAAAGTCAGTTTCGCGTCGGCACCAGAAATTTCAATGGCGGTGCGGATCATTTCTCCGACCTGATCCTTGTGCTCCAGATCGACCGGAACCAAAACATTCGCGTACATGTTTCACTCCTTGTTTCCAAATTTCAGCTCGACGCCGCATGTCCCAGGTTAGAAACACGGAAAGTGCGGTTGAGCGAACGTCCGGCAATTTCAGTAATGCGTGTCGATGTCCGTTCGCAGCCGCTTCCTCATAACCATTGTCGCAGTTTTCGTGTGGGCACGTAGTTTGGCTGCATGACTGCCCGGCAAAAGTCTCTCGAGACCGCGACGGCCATGCGAGCCCATAACACTAAGATCTGCATAAGGCTTCTCAACGGCGTCGGTCACGCCATCGTACGGCCAGTGATTGTCTTGATCGATCACTTTGCACGCTGTGCCGTCTACCCCGACGCTCTTGGTCAACTTGGTGAGAATGTTGTTGGCATTCTCATCATACTGCCTCTTATAGTAAGCAGGGTTGATGACCGTCATGTTCTCGGCCAAGGCCACGGATTCAAATGGTTCGGCAACCGTCACTGCCATACGCTTCGAGCCAAGATTCTTCGCACAAGCCATGGCGCGTTGCACCGCCTTGTCGGCAATCTCGGAACCGTTGGCGGCAACAATAATGCTCTCGTACATGGCTGCGAGACCTTCTGTCGAGCGAGGATTTGTCAACAGTTGAGCCAGGAGCAGTACCATCATCACCCCGAGACTGCTTTGACCCAGATCATAACTATCAAGACCATTTTGAGTTCGGAGAAGCCAATTGGTGCTCTTTATTGATCCGTGCTCTCGACGACATCAATATTTCGCAATCATCGTTGTAAGTGTATTGAAAGTATCAATAAGCCGGTTTGAGCTTGATCGACTCGGCACACTCGGTTGAAACCCTGGCTACTTTCCGCCGTTTTATCATCGGTATGCAAGACCGATTTAACAGAACGGATATAACCATTGGGTAAGTGACTTTTCGCGCAAACAAGTTGCCAAACCAGATTGTTGCTGATCACAAACTATGCAGCACAGATCCAAAGGCAATGCTGCCACATGCGGTGGAACGTTTCCTCGGAATTCCATACCTGAGGCCGATGCCCATGGCCGAGCGAACCGTCCTGGATCCGTATCACGGGTGCGAGATGCACTGTGCCCAACCTTCCCTTCCGATCAAAGGAACGAACCGGACTGCGGCAATGTACTCATGTTCGAACTCGTCGTCTCCGACACGGGTCACACGAACCAATTCCTGGTGGCGCTGATCCGCACCAACTGGCACGACCAGATGACCACCGACCTTGAGCTGCTGCATTAAAGGATTAGGTACGCCTGGTGCACCGGCAGAAACTAAGATGGCGCTGAACGGCGCTTCGTCGGCCCAACCTTCAGTACCATCACCAAGGCGAACGTGGACATTGTTGATACCTGCGTCGGCCAGGCTCGTTACAGCAAGTTGCGCCAGCTCCCCAATGCGCTCAATGGTAAAAACCTCGCTAGCGATCTTTGAGAGGACTGCGGCGGCGTATCCAGAACCCGTACCGACTTCAAGCACTTTCTCTCCGCCTTGCAGGGCGAGCGCCTCCACCATATAGGCAACAATATACGGTTGCGAAATTGTCTGCCCCGCACCGATCGGCAACGCCATGTCGTCGTATGCTTCGTCTCTCAATTGTTTAGGAACGAACAACTCCCGCGGCACAGACCGCATGGCCGACAGCACACGAGGGTCGCGAACACCGCGTGCCTCTATCTGTTCGGCAACAAGACGTTCGCGGAGATCCGCATAACATTGCATGAGTGCCTCGAATGATTTTCTGTGATCAGGCCACGTGCTCTCGCTGGTCCTGGGGCTTCGGCCTTAGATTACCTTCAAGTTCAAGTTGTCTAGCCTATTCCAAAGATTGCGGGCTCAGCAGAATAATAAGAACGATCGCCCAGACGATACCCCAAAATGCCCATGTGATGTTCGGGTGCGCCGCCTGCCAGTCGAGTATCCGTTTGTGAATCGTCATCGAATGCATCCTGATCAGTTCTGCAAACGTCAATTCCATTATTTCAAGCTCCAACTGTGCGCCATCTCCCAATCCCGTCTTTGACATTTCGCAAATGATGATGGCAGCCTGTTTGATTGCCGCCGTGAGCTCGCCGGTGACGGAATTTGCAAAACGACCGAGAAACGCCAGGGCACGACATTGCCGCAATCTGTGAAACAATGGAAACGCTTGCTTCGAAACCCAGTACGAAGGCTATTCGCACAGCGCGCTCGCTTTGAATGACTTAATAAGTTCGGCAGTGCATGGACCGTCAGATAGTCGGAGTTAATACTCACCAGAACAAGCAGAATTCAGAGGATATTGGTTGCCGGCCTGCGAAACGAGGACTCCTCTCAGAATCCATAATTGCTTAGGACAACGATTGGGTATCGAATGCTTGATCTAAAACAACGACCAACTACGACCTCTTGTCGATAGTCATAGCAATTTGATTTGTGAGATAGGAGAATGTCGTGTCATTCAAATCCATGATTGTGCTTTTGGACAGCGCTGATGACTCCCCTGCACGCCTTGATACTGCTTGCCACCTGGCAGAGCGTCATGATTCGCATTTGAACGCACTAGCCCTGACGTTGCAGATCTATCCGTACGCCGCCGCCGGACTTGATGCTGGGGCAGCCGCAATTGATGTCGGGTTAATAGAAGAGACACGGCAACGAGCACGGGATGTCGCCGCCAGCGCAAAGAAAACCATGTCGGAACGAGGCGTGTCCGGGGATGTCCGTTGGAGTAGCCGTGAATTATCGGGTCTGCGTGACGTTACGGCAATTCATGGCAGGTTTGCAGAACTGACGATTGCCGGTCAGCCGGCCGAGGGACGCGAGCAGAGTACGCGCGAATGGGCTATTGAAGGCGCCTTGTTCTCCTCGGGGCGGCCCGTTCTTTTGATCCCGAGCAACTGGCAAGGGGCGATCAACGCGCGCCACGTCATAGTCGCCTGGGACGCTTCCAGAGTAGCCGCCCGGGCGCTGAGTGATGCGATCCATTTTATCGAGGGCGCAGAAAAGACAACCGTCGTGGTTGTGGACCCGCAACCTGGCTATCAGGACTTTGGCGACGAGCCCGGAGCCGACATCGCGCCTGTCATCGCACGGCATTGCAGCAACGTGGTGGTAGATAGAATTCCCAGTTCGGGCGCAACGGTTGCCGGAGCTCTTCTTGAGCGATCAATAGATGCGTCAGGCGACCTCATCGTGATGGGTGGTTATGGCCACTCACCTTTGCGTGAATCAATCTTTGGCGGTGTCTCGCGCGACATGATTCGGCAAGCATCAATTCCGCTTTTCCTGTCGCACTAAGCTGCGCCCGCGTATTTCCGGCAACAGCAGGAGTACGACCATGAAGCCCGGAAGAACGTGTATCGCGGTTGGTTTCCTGCTCTCGTTCATGATGCCACCCGTCCTCGATGCCAGCGAGAATGCAACTGCGGCAGCTGACGGAAAGACCATACTGCAAGAGCGCTGCGGGCGCTGCCATTCGATTGGCAAGGTCGGGCCGAGCCCGCTTAGACATGCACCGCCCATGCGCGACATCTACCGTCGATATGCTATTGAACAATTGGAGTTCGAACTCTCCGAAGGCGTCGGTTCGCGACACAGGGACATGCCCCAAATCCAATTCTCCAGTGAGCAGATCAGAAAAATACTGGAGTACCTCCATAACATTGCCGGCACGAATTAGATTTCGCGGAGTGGTGTAGGTGTTGTTAGCCCGTATTCCAGCATGGCCTGCCAGCCCTCTTCGGCACTGTCGACTATCTTGAACAGATCGATATCTTTGGCACTGATCGTACCCATTTCAAGCAATGCTGAGAAATCGATGACACGTTCCCAATAACCGCGACAGAACAGGATCACAGGCATTCCCGTTATCTTCCGCGTTTGCTTGAGGGTCAGGACTTCAAACAACTCGTCGAGTGTCCCCAATCCTCCCGGAAATATGGCCAGCGCGTTGGCGCGTATCGCAAAATGCATCTTGCGCACGGCGAAGTATTGAAACTGAAATGAAAGGCCGGGCGTAATATACTTGTTTGGCCGTTGCTCGGTCGGCAAAGAAATGTTGAAGCCAATCGTCGGCGCTCCAGCTTCGGCGGCGCCGCGATTTGCAGCCTCCATGATACCCGGGCCACCACCTGTGGCAATTATGTTTTCGCGCACACCGTCCACAGGTGAGAGGGCGCCACCACGTTCTGAAGAAATTCGGCCAAACTCACGCGCTTCGGCATACCAAGTCGAAAGGTCTTGGCTGGGCAGTTGCTTGGCCCCTCGCTGCCGCTTTTGTGTAGACGGTTGACCGCTCCGCTTCTGCTTTGACGCACGCGTGCGGGCACTACCGAAGACAACAATTGTTGATTTTACACCCTGGTCCCGCAGTAGAAGGTCTGCCCGCGAAAACTCAAGCGCAATGCGGTTCGCACGCATCTCCTCGCGCATCAGGAAATCTCTGTCCTCGAAAGCAATGGACGCTTGGGCAGACAACGGGTGCGGCGGTTTCATGGACATATGGGTTGTCAGCCCTTTCGGCCGATCAAGTTGAGTAGATCAACCGGCAACGGGAACACGATCGTCGAACTCTTTTCACCGGCAATGTTAGCAAGCGTTCCAAGATAGCGCAGTTGCATCGACTCCGGATGTTGCGATAGTTTTTCGCCGGCCTGAACAAGTTTTTCCGCGGCCTGGGATTCACCTTCCGCGTCGATGATCTTGGCCCGCCGCAACCGTTCAGCTTCAGCCTGTTTGGCAATGGCACGGACCATCTGCTCATCAAGGTCAATGTGCTTCAATTCAACATTGGACACCTTGATCCCCCAGGCATCTGTTTGCTTGTCCAAAATGAGCTGCACGTCACTGTTGAGTTGCTCACGCTCAGCCAACATTTGGTCCAACTCGTGCTGCCCGACGACGGATCGAAGTGTTGTCTGTGCGAGTTCACTTGTTGCCTGGTTGAAGTCCTCAACTTGGATGACCGCTTTTTCAGGGTCGATGACACGATAGTAGACAACGGCATTGACCTTAACGGAGACGTTGTCGCGCGAAATGACATCCTGTGGTGGCACATCGAAGACGCGCGTCCTGAGGTCGATTCGCTCCATCTGCTGGACGACGGGGATAATCAGGATCAAGCCTGGACCCTTGACTCCGGTAAACCTGCCGAGGGTAAAAACTACACCACGCTCGTACTCTCGCAATATCCTGATGGCTGATGCCAGAACAAAACCGATCAGGATAAGCGGAACGAGCAGGGACAAGAGGGATGGAGAGATCATGGTCGTGTCCTTTATTGGCTATCAACAATCAGTGTCAGTCCATCACGGTCAATGACGCGGACTTTCGCACCTTTGACGAAATCCGAATCCGAGCGCGCGGCCCAGTTTTCACCGTGGACATAAACCTGGCCGCGCCCCTCTTTCCAACTGACGATCTCGCCTTCAAGGCCGGCAAGTTCCTCACTGCCCGAAACAACAGGTTGACGGCGCGCGCGCATGATGAAGCCAAGTAAACCGATCAAAATCAATGCACTGGTTACCGCTGCCGCAGCAATTAACGGCCATGCGATGGAGAGATCGATATCCGCACCCGCTGGATCCAATAGAAATATGGCTCCAGCAATAAAAGCCACGAGCCCGCCGAGGCCAAGAATGCCGAAGCCGGGAGCGAACGCTTCGGCGGCCATAAGCGCAATACCCAGCGCAAGCAGTGCCAGACCGGCTGAACTCAACGGCAATGCGGAAAGCGCCGTCAACGCGATGATGAGGCTGATGCCGCCGACAACACCTGGCCCCGTAAGCCCCGGGCTCCAGAACTCAAAGATGATACCGTAGACACCAATCAACAAGAGTATGAATGCGACGTTGGGGTCGGTAATCGCAGTGAGGAAGCGCACCTTCCAATTCGGCTCGATGAACTTGATCTCTGTGTTGCGAACATCAAGCACATGTTCGCCAGCTTTCATGGCAACATGTCTGCCCTGAAGCTTCGAGAGAAGATCCCGAACGTCGGCCGCAACAAAATCGGCAACGCCTTCTTTGACGGCTTCTGTGGACGTCAGGGTTGCGGCATCGCGGACGAACTTGTCGGCCCATTGTTCGCTGCGGCCACGCAATTGCGCCAGGCTCCTGAGATAGGCAATGGCATCGTTGATCATCTTGGCTTTAGCACCATCCGGCGCAGCATCTTTTTTAGACTCGTTTGAATTTTGCCCCGGCTTGGGTGTTTGCGGCATTCCCGGCAATTGCATCTGGATTGGTGTTGCAGCACCAAGATGCGTACCCGGCGCCATCGCAACAATGTGGGCAGCGTAGGCGATATATGTACCGGCACTTGCAGCCCGCGCACCGCTCGGTGAGACGAAAACCGCAATGGGAACCGGTGACGCCAGGATCGACTGAATGATTTCCCGCGTGGCTGAGACAAGCCCGCCCGGCGTGTCGATCTTCAAGATCACCAGCGATGCGTTGTCTTTGAGCGCAATGGCCAGTGTGTCCTTGATATAGTAACCGGTCCCGACACCGATCGCGCCCTGGACCTCCGCGACAACGACGGGACGCCCCTGCGCGCGGACCCAATCAAACGGCCAGCAAATGATTGCGCCAGCCAGCAACGCGAACGCAACCGAACGGGCCATCTTGTAGACGAGTATTGATCCGCTGAGAAAAGGCACGATCGCCTCCAACTATCGGGTAGGCTCAGTCATGTCTCAGTGAGAATAGAGTGCCTTGATGCTGATCAATCCACCGCGGACCATCATCTTGTGCGAGATCAATGTCGCCCAGACCGGATAGTTGCACAAAGCGCGATGGTCGAGATCACTCAGCCAATTGATTCTTCGCGCCGGCACTGAGGAGCACCGCATGTCGCTACCTTTCGAGATCACATTCCACAACATGGACAAATCAGACGCCGTTGAGGCGCGTGTTCGCGAGAAGGTCGAACATCTTGAACGGCTGGACAATCACTTGACGAGCTGCCGGGTGACGGTAGAGCCGACGCACAAGAAGCATCGCAAAGGCAATGGCTATCAAGTTCGGATACTGCTTGATATCCCGCAGGGGCCCGTCGTCGTCAGCCACGAGCCAGGTAATGTTCACGACCACAAGGACGTCTACCTCGCAATCCGAGATGCGTTTCGCGCAGCAAAGCGCCAGTTGAAAGAGCATCGACAAAAACTACGCGGTGACGTCAAAACTCATGATGCGCCGTTGTAGGGCCGTATCAATGCACTCTCTCCGATTGAGGGCCCAGATCTTTATTGATCGGGATCAAAGCCACTGGAGCGCATCGACATCAATTGTTGAGCGAGAGCGCAGTTCAAGTCCGTCGTTTGATCCGCGAAAAGATCTAAAAGGTCCACCATCATGCTGCAGATCGCACCGGAAAAAGTTGGCCACGTCATCGTCCGTGCGCGTGAGTTTGATGTTAAGGTCGCGCCCTGGGACGATCACGACAGCCGCGAGCGCGAAGAGGAAGCCGACTCCATCCTCGAGGACACTTCAGGAGATCGGACTGCGGACGAACTACGTGCCTTCATTGATGGTATGAACGTTGATGAACAGGTTTCCCTGGTGGCGCTGATGTGGATC
>JAGDYV010000022.1:0-104167 GCA_049116495.1 Hyphomicrobiaceae bacterium
GAGCGCTGACGTCGGACAATCAAATTCAACATGGTGCGTGTATCGCTGTTTGCCTGAGCAGGCTGCAGCAGCGAACCCAGGCCAAGCCAAGTTACGACGAAAAGCAAATGGATCTTCACGATTGGTATACTCATTCGGTGGGGTTTTCACTGATCGCCATATGACTAAGTGTGTGCCAAAACGTTATAGTGGCCTCAGTATTTGGTCGACAGCCTCTATGGGCAAGTTCCGCATGAGCCGCATCTAAACGCTATGTGTTCACAACACCGCTGCTTCACTTTCATTGGCGGCAGTCCATGATGAATACTCCAACTACCTCGCCGGGCCATAACCTGTCACGATGGGTTTGCGCCAACCTAGGGTGAAGTGGTCCCGACATAGCGCCCCGGCGTCAGCACGTGCCCGTATTCGCGCACGTCATCGAACGCCGCCGCACGGCAGAAACCCGGTTCGTCCACGTACGATTCCAGGCCTTCGGCCGCCAGCGTCTCCGGTTTCGCGCGCCGGCGGTGATAGACGCCGGCGATCCGCGCGATGTCGTGCTCCGAAAACTCCTTTCGGACCCGGTCGATCATGTGTCCTATGTTGCGCGCGTCGATGAACAGGATCTCGCCGCGCCGGTCGCGGCGGCCGTTCTTGTCCTTGCTGCGCGCCAGGATCCACAGGCACGCCGGGATCGATGTCGAGTAGAACAGCTGACCGGGCAGCGCGACCATGGCGTCGACGACGTCGGCCTCGATCATCGCCTTGCGGATCGCGCCCTCGCCCGACTGCTGCGACGACATCGAGCCGTTGGCGAGCACGACGCCGGCCGTACCACGCGGCGCAAGGTGGTGCACGATATGCTGCAGCCAGGCGAAGTTGGCGTTGCCGACCGGCGGCGCGCCGAACGCCCAGCGCACGTCGTCGCGCAGGCGCGAGCCGCCCCAGTCCGCAATATTGAACGGCGGGTTGGCGAGAATGAAGTCGGCCTTCAAGTCCGGGAAGGCATCGCGGTGAAAGTTGCCCTCGTTGTTCCACTGGACGTCGGCATCGATGCCCTGCACCGCGAGGTTCATCTTGGCGAGGCGATAGGTGGTGTGGTTGATCTCCTGGCCGTAGACGGCGATGGCGTGCCTGCTGCGGTCGTTCTCCTCGTGATGCCGGTTGGCGTGTTCCCGGATGAATTTTTCCGACTGCACGAAGATGCCGCCGGTGCCGCAGCACGGGTCGTAGACGCGGCCCTGGTAGGGCTCGAGCATCGCGACCAGCGTGCGTACGACCGAGCGCGGCGTCAGGAACTCGCCGCCACGTTTGCCCTGCGTCGAGGCGAACGACGACAGGCAGTATTCGTAGACGCGCCCGAACAGATCGCAGGCGCGGTCGAATTCGTCGTGCATGCCGATGCGGGAGAAGAGGTCGATCAGCTCACCGAGCATGACCTGGTTGAGCGCCGGGCGGGCATAGCCCTTGGGCAGGGCGCCCTTGAGCTTCTCGTTCGCCGGGAATTTCTCGATGGCCTCCATGGCGTCGTCGATGCGCTTGCCGATATCGGGCGAGCGGGCGTTGAGAAACACCAATCCCGTTTCGGCGTCATGGCGCTCGCCGATGAACCACTTGCTCTCGGCGTGCGTGCCGCTGGTCTTGCCCTTGTCTCCGTAGGGCCGGTAGGTCGTGCGCGAAACCTCGGCGCCAGCCGCATTGGTGATGACGCGGATGCCTTTGAGATGGTCGCGGTGGTGGTAGAACGTTTCCGCCGTCGTGCCGTTGTGCCCAACACGTTTGACATCATCGCCCAGATATTTCGTCCAGACGCCCGCTGACGAGATCTCAACCTCACCGCCGCCGACGTAGACCGTGTGGCGGTCGCCATTGGCTGCCTTGTGCGTCTTGAGCACGCGGCCGTTGTCGGCGCCATAGGTGTACGTATAGGTGGCGGCATTGACCGTTGCCTGGGCGAGCTTGTTCTCGCTGTCCCAGGTCAGCGCCAGGGTATCGCCGCCGATCTTGTTCTCCGTCAGCAGATTGCCGGCGGCATCATAGGTGAAGCTGTATGGACCCGCCGCCGTCACGGCGTGCGGACGGACCGCCGTGGCGCCTTGCGCCGGATAGGCATAGGCGCCAACCTTCGAGTTCGACGTCATGTTGTGGGCGGCGTCGTACGTGAACGTCTGATTGAGCGCCGCATCGCCGACGTTAGTGGCAGAGAGCAGCCGGTCAAAGCTGTCGTAGGTGTAGGTGCAGCTGTCGGCGGGCTATTCAAGCATATCGCATAGCACTTGCTATACTTCGCCATCAACGGCAATTAAAATCAAATCGGAGTAAGTATCTCGATTAGACCAAATCTTGACATCAGGTAATACTTTTTTGGTTTTGAATGTGAATAGATTAGTTCCGGCATCAAATAGTGATATAGTTGCGTTTGGGCAATCTAACTTCCCTTGCAGTCGAAACTTACAACTTTCCACAACCTCTTTCACTTCCGGTTTGTTTAGTTCTTCATGATTGCACAAGATGACTTTTACATCACCATCAACATAAGCTTGCGCCGAAATTCCAATGACCGATTGCGTTGAGTACACTGGAAGATCTCCACTAATTTCTGGAAAGACAACATCTTTTCTATCATCATCAAACAGAAAGAAAACCGCGTAATCCAAACTTAGATCTAGTTGTTTCATCTTGAGCTCTCGTTCAATTATCGCCGGTTTCGCCTTTGTTTAGCCTCAAATCCGACGTGACCACCTTGCTTACTAGAACAAGCCGCACAGTGCGGCGTAAACCTTTCCGGAGTACCTAGAGCTCTTGCCGGATCGTGGTTTCCTATGAAGCGTCCAGTTGGCGTTCCCGGGTCCTTACTTCCGCAACCGCTACATCCGTGTTTTCTTCCTATCTCGTCAATTTGCCGTTGCTGCTCCTTCGTCGGCCGGCCTTTTGGGTTTTTTGGGTTTACCGGTACTGTCTTAGTGACGTTCGGTCCAGGTCCAAATGGTGTTGACGGATGATTGGGGGCGCCGAAGTTGTCGTCCTTGTCGGCTCTGTGAGGGCGACCATTATTGGGGACCATTGAGCCCGGAGCCGGGCGCCCCCCTCCTCGGTTAGCCACTTGCGGACCATTCTGCGCCGGCCCTTGAATGCGTCCACGCGGGGCCGGACTGACGGTAAACGTCGGAGTCTTGGCTGTAACTTCCGGTGATTTGGCTTTCTCTTGCGCCGTTACGACACCGGGCGCTGGCGCAGTTGTCGGGCTATCAATCCCTGCGTCAAGTTCGGCTTGATCAGTACCGTCACTTGGCCCACTACCGTCAAGCTGACTATCGTCATGCGAATGTCCGTTCGGATCACTCTTGTTGACCGGATCATTGGCCGAATACGCATACCGATTGGTGCCAACACCCGGGAGATCGGGATCCCACCAGTCCGGCGACACGAAGCGCCCAACAATCGGGTCGTAATACCGCGCGTTGAGAAACACCAATCCCGTTTCGGCGTCATGGCGCTCGCCGATGTACCCCTTGCTTTCGGCATGCGTGCCACTGGTCTTGCCCTTGTCACCGTAAGGCCGATACGTCGTACGGCTGACCTCCGCACCGGTCGCGTTAGTGATGACGCGGATGCCCTTGAGGTGATCGCGGTGGTGGTAGAACGTTTCCGCCGTCGTGCCGTTGTGCCCAACACGCTTGACATCATCGCCCAGGTATTTCGTCCAGACGCCTGCTGACGAAATCTCGACCTCGCCGCCGCCGGCATAGACCGTGTGCCGGTCGCCATTGGCCGCCTTGTGCGTCTTGAGCACGCGGCCGTTGTCGGCGCCATAGGTGTACGTATAGGTGGCGGCATTGACCGTTGCCTGGGCGAGCTTGTTCTCGGTGTCCCAGGTCAGCGCCAGGGTATCGCCGCCGGTCTTGTTCTTGGTCAGCAGATTGCCGGCGGCATCATAGGTGAAGCTGTATGGGCCCGCCGCCGTCACGGCGTGCGGACGGACCGCCGTTGCGCCTTGCGCCGGATAAGCATAGGCGCCAACCTTCGAGTTCGACGTCATGTTGTGGGCGGCGTCGTAAGTGAACGTCTGATTGAGCGCCGCATCGCCGACGTTGGTGGCAGAGAGCAGCCGGTCGAGGCTGTCGTAGGTGTAGGTCCAGCTGTCCTCAGGCTTGTTGGCGCTTGTCACCGACGTAATGCGCCCGGTGGCCGCGCGCGCGTAGGTCAGGTCCTGGAGGATGGTGGTATCTTTGACCGTCTTGACGGCCGTCAGCCAGCCGCGCTTGTCGTTGTAGGTGTTGGTCGTGACCACGCCATTGGCGTATTCGATGCGCGTGATCTGGCCACGCGCATTGTAGGCGATCGCGTTGATGTGGCCTGTGATCGATTTAACCCGACCGCCGTCTTCGTACATCCAACCGGTGACGCTGTCGCCGTCGCTGTACGACTTGCCGGTCAGATAGCCACCGGCATCGTAGGTGTGGTTGATCGTGAACGCGGCGGCGAAGTCGTGATCGAGGGTAAAGGCGGTCTGGGTTGCAGGGAGCGTCAGCTTGCTCTGAACTTTGTTGCCGTTCTTGTCATGGTTGGTCTCGGATGATCCCCAATGCCCGCTCGCGCCGGACTGTTTGCCGCCGTTGTAGTAGGTGGCGGTCCCAACGATGCGCTTTTGGTCATAAGTATAGGCATGCCAACGCGTCAGCGCGCCACCGGCTGTGGCCCGGTGCTCGCGGCGCAGCATGCGCCCAAGACCATCGTAAGTGAATGTCGAGATGGCACCATTGGCGTCGGTTTGCCTGGTCATCAGGCCGGTGCGGTCATAGGCGAACGTCCACAGCCCGTGGTTCGGGTCTTGGGCGGTCAGACGTCGATCGAGGCTGTCGTAGGCGTAAGTCCAGGTGTTGCCGACCTGGTCACGCACTTGTACGAGGCGGTCGTGG
Source organism: Hyphomicrobiaceae bacterium (assembly GCA_049116495.1). Taxonomy (GTDB): domain Bacteria; phylum Pseudomonadota; class Alphaproteobacteria; order Rhizobiales; family Hyphomicrobiaceae; genus CAJQQK01. Next base: position 4,902 of record JAGDYV010000022.1, read on the forward strand.
TTGTCGTAGGCCATGAGCCTGCTGTTCTTAACGGGACCTTCGGCGCCGTTGCCCATGAAGCTTGTGACCCGCACGACGCGACCGTGGGCGTCCTTGTGGGTCACCGTATCGCGGCCAAGTTCATCCGTAACCTTGACGCGATTGAAACCGGCGGCGCCATTGAGGTAGGTGAAGCCGGCATGGCTGTTCAGGTAGGTCATCGAGAGGGTGGCACCGTCCGGCAGCCTGGTGTGCGTGCGCCGGTTAAGGGCGTCATAGGTGTGCTGGGTCTCCGGAATAGGTGAGGGTGGCGTCGCCCAGTGGTAAGGAATGCTCTCGCGATGAAGCGTGCCGCGAGGCGCATAGACGAACCACTTCGTTGAGACTGTGTCGTCCGCCGTCGCCCAAGGGCGGCCGAAACCCTCAAATCCTCTGAACCGATAGTTGCTTGTTGCGCCAGGCCCCGGCGTTCGCAAGGTCACGACGGTGTATTTGGTGGGATCTCCATTGTGTTGATGACTATATTGCGTCGTGATCTTTTCGCCGCCGGGCTTTGTTTCTGTCGATGTGCGGCAATGGACGTCATACGTCGTCGTCGTGACGAGGCCGTCGATGTCAGTCGTCGTCGCCGGCTGCTGGCACCGCGGGCTGTAAGTCATCGATGTGACTTGGCCCGTATCGGCGGCCGCGCCGCGACAGCCAAAATAGAGCGGATTGCGCTTGGTGATGGGGAAGATGTGGTAGGTGGCGTCGTAGTCGGTTTCGGTGCGGCAGCCTTCCGAGTCGACTTCGGCAGTGACGTTGCCGTAGGTGTCGTGGGTCCATGTCGTGTGACGATAGCGGGACTCCGGCTGGCCTTGCCAGTCGCCGTCAGCCTTGCGGGTGAGATTGCCCTTCTGGGGTGGTTTTTCCCAATGATCTAGACCGTCGTACTGGTAGAAGCTGACTTTCGATCGATTGGCCCAAACGGCCTCAACGCTTGGCTTGTAATGGATCTCCGCGCCAAGCCGATTAACGATGTATTTCGAAGTGTTCGGCGTATAGCGGTAACTGACATGTTTGTCGTCCGCTCCCGTACGGACATCGCCGCGCTCGTAGCGATTGGTGATATTGTTGAAGGTATCGTACGTGCGCTCGACACGGCTCGTAACAGGCGTTCCACTGTCATAGTAGGTTCGGTCTGTTCGCGCATTTCGCGCTGTGTACGGAAGATTGTTGACGTTGGTATTGACGGTCCAGACGTTGTAATCGGAACGCAAGCGCGTCGCCACGTCGGACCCGGACCGCTGATCGGAATAGTCAATGGCACCGGCCGACGCCACGTCCTGGCGAAACGCATAATGCCGCTCCGGACACACGGTTTCGCCAGTGTTGCACGGCAGGATCGCGCGGGCGTTGCGAAAGCCGAGAAAGCGCCGTTCGACGGGGTCGTAAAACCCACCTGAATAGCCCAAGTGTGTGATGCCGATCGTGCCCGCACCATTGTTCTGCGTCACCTTGGTCGCCGCCTGCAGCACAAACGGCATGTAGTTGTTGGCCCATCGGGTGCTCGGCGTATATTCGACACTGGTGACGCCACCGAACACGTTCTTCGTCGATGTCATGAGGTCGGGTGCGGGACCGTTGGTAATGTGGACGCGGCAATTGCGGCCTTCTGAGGCGCAATAAAAGTAGTCGGTCTTGCCATCGCCGTTGAAGTCATGAAATGGGTTGTCATACCCGTCTCTGCTTGATGTCACATGAAGGGTTTTCACGACGTCAAACGTCGCGCCCGTCGACGTTTGATTGAAGCGAAGAACGCGGAAAGTGCTTGTTGCAACGTGATGGCGATGGCTACGCCGCCGCGCGACGAGTTCGCTGCGCCCATCACCATCGAAATCTGCTGCAAGAACATCGCAGTTATCTACACCTTCGCATCTTGTGCCGTCGAGGCTGCCAACGGCCGCTCGGGTTTTGTATCCTTGTCCCGTCGACAAGTAGGCATTCAACGTTCGCGCGGTGCCAAGTGGTCTGCTAATAGTGAGTACCAAGTCCTGACGCCCATCACCGTTGAGATCGGCAATGCGCAAATTTTTCACGCCATTCCAGGTATACGTACCCAAGCCTTGCAGCCCGAATTTCGGTCCGGCTGAGAATTGATGCCCATTGCTGAACCAAACCTGCGCGCAAAACGGCGGGCTGCCGCCCGCGCAAGATTGACTGACCTTTACAATGTCGCTCTTACCGTCCCCATTGACATCACCCGTCACATATCGGTCCAACGATCGCGTATCGCCGAAGGATGCCGCTAATTGACGTTGCGACCAGTTCGTGCCGTTGTGGCTATAGAGCGTTGAGCCAACGACGAAGCTGGTAGAGCCATCGCCGGAAAAGTCACCGGCTATCGGTCTGAACAGGTCACGTCGATGCACAGTAAGGCGGGTGTCAAAGCTTGATTTTACCAATTGACCATTGGTCAAACGCAGTACAACGAATTTGCGCGACGTTGAGGTGCAGTCATCAGGATCGCCGCAAGATGTATTCGCTGCCAGAAATCCAACAAGTTCTGACTTGCCATCGCTGTCGATATCGACCGCGAACACTCTGTCCGATTTAAAGTCACTCAAATTGTGTCGCGATACACGCCCACCAGTGGAGCTTAGATCAACGTGTATTTTTACCCGGCAGGTGCGATCTGTTCCGCCATCTCCGTCGTCAGATTCACGGCAATTATTAACCCGCGATACAAGATCTTGCTTCCCGTCGCCATCCATGTCGCTGCTAAGATTGACCGATCTTGTCGAGGTAATCCCTCTCTCATGATAGTCCGGCACCGGCGGTTTCGCAGTGAAGCTCGGCCCGATCGATGCGTTGCTATAGGCAAACGTCGTTGCCGGCAGCGCCGAACCGCCCGTTATGTTATACGCACCATCCAACACAGCATCGCTGCCGTATTCGGTGATGCTGGTCAGGCGATGGGCGCCCGCGCTTGCCCCGGTGTCATAGGTCAGCTTGTACGCCCGCACCGTTGCGCCTCCAGTCCGCACACGGATTACCTTGATGCGATTATCCAGCCGGGCGATACCGCGTCCCGTCGCATAGGTGCGAATATCCGAGGTGGCTTCCCAGAAGAATTCAATGCGCGTCCCGTTGTAGGTTATCGTGGTTGGCCAGCACACCGGCAGCGTCGGGCAACCGTAGTTGTACGTGACGGTGTTGCCATTGGTGTCGACGACTTCGCGCAGCAGCCAGCGATAGTTGGTTGCGATGTCGTCGGTTTGGCTTGAGCCGGAGACATCCGCGACGGTGCGATACGTGTAGCGCGTGCCGTCGCGCGCCGTGATGTCCCAACGTTTTTCGGCCGCGATATACTTATAGCGCTTATAGGTCTCAACGCGCGGCGCATGGGTGCCGCCATGCAGGCAACTCGGGCTGTTGGTGGCCAGCGTCCCCAAGCACGTCATCAATTCGGTGTCGTAGTCGAGCAGGAAGGTGTCGGAAGCATTGAAGTTCGGCGTGCCGCGCACGCGCGATGCGCGCCGGATCTCAGAGAACCCGCCCATGCGCCAGCCAACACCGAACATGTTCTGCGTGACGCCAATCGGCCGGTTGGTGAAATTGGAGTCGTACGTCAGGCGCAGCCTGGGCTGCACGCCGTGGAACCACGGCACGTCGAAGCCGTAACTGCGCGTGAAACTACCGTTCATCGGCGGCGTTTGGGCTTTGGAGAAGGATTTTGTGATCGCATCCGTGGGATTGGATGGTTGCGGCAGCGTTCGTGATGCGCTCTGAGCGGCTGCACTGCCAATCAATGACCTCGCCCACGCCCACGCTTTGGATAGGATGCTGGTCTGTTCTGCCTTGTCGCCTGCCGGCACGGCCTCGCTTGGCGCTTGTGACTGCGGCTTGATGGGGCGCGGTGGAGCTGGGCTGAGCTTTGTTGGCTCCGGCGGTTTGCCCTTTAACGGCACAACGGCCAGGCCATCCTGACCGAGTTGGCTCGAACCGTCATTGGTGGGCGGCACCTGATTGGGGATCACGAGTGTAGGAACCTGCAGCGGAGCGCTTTTCGATGGCGCACTGGCACCGCCGTCAGCGGATGCGCCGGCGCCTTGCGCAGCCGCTGGCACGGCGAAGAAACACACCAAACAGATGGCCACCCAGGACAGCGCTGAAGGACGTTTTCTCGAACGCGAAAGTGATGTGCCAAAGAGCACACGCGCTTGAATATCGAACATCTGCAATCCCCCCATACGCACGAATATAATTTTCGCGAACAGCACAAGGCTCATCCGAAGCATCTGGCCGATGAGTAAAGCTTGACTTTTGGATTAAGAATTTCGGCAAGCTGCAATGTCGGAAAAGGGATGGGAGAACGTACGGCTGGCTGGAAAGAGCCACCGTTCAGCGATCGTTGGGCTACTTGAGGCGGCGACGTCGTAGCTGATGTTCTTCATCAAACGCCGTAATGAGCTGACCAAAGTGCGCGAGTTGAGCCAACATTGCCGGGCGATGGACAGTGGTTTCCAGCAGGTAGCCAGGACCAACTCGGTGTCGGTACGATCGGGGACATCGTCCAAGATGTGGTGGCTTGCGTATGCGTCACCGCCAATACCAGAAAGGGGAGCGAGCTATGCGTGAAAGTTGGTGACGGCATCAATCGGGAGGGCGGCATATCGCGGGGTTGCTTGACGACCTCACTTCTCCACCAAAGGAGATGGGTAGGATACCGGCCTACCTGACGGCAATCGCAATGTGCCAATGTCGTGGTGTCTATAACCACGACGCAGGAAGAAAGTATCCGAGAAGAAGGACATCAAGATCGGAGTTGACTTGGCAAAGCACGCTTCCAATTGCACGGCGCCGCGCCAGATGGGTCTGTCAAGTTTCGCAAGAAGCTAACACGATTGAAGTTTCGACAGTTTATGGCAGCTCAGCCGAAATGCGTAGCCGTTATGGAGGCCTGCGGCAGCGTACATACTGGGCGCGTGAGATGAAAGCTCTCGGTCATGACGTGAAGCTGATTTCACCACGCTACGTGAAACCGTTTATCCAGGCGGTAGAAGAACGATGCCTCCGACGCCGAGGCGATCGTCGAAGCGGCTCTCAGCGTCCAACGACGCGTTTTGTGGAGCCAAAAACGGCAACGCAGCAGGCCCGCGCTGTCGTATTCCGAACGCGCCAGCAATTGGTGAACCAATGGACCTAACTTGTGAACGCGCGACGCTCGCATCTCTATGAATCTGGGCACATCGTCGCCAAGGGAATCAACAATCTGCCTCGTCTCGCAGAGATCGTCGAGAATGAGCAAAGTGAGTTACCTGCTATCGTCCGCGACAGCTGCCGCGGTTTGCTTGAGCAGATCGAGCGCCTGACTGTTCGAATTGACATTCTGATGAAGCAGGTCGTTGCACTTGCCAAGGAGGCCGAGACATCAAGGCGCCTGCGACTATGCCTCGAATAGGCCCGATTAGCGCACTTGCAATCGAGACAGTCGCACCACCGATGCAGAATTTCGAACACGGACGGGGTTTTGCCGCCTGACTCGGTCTGGTGCCTTTGCAGAATTCGACGGGCGGAAAACAAAGGCTTGGAAAAACGTCAAAGATGGGCCAGCGTGACATCCGACGGTTGCTCATAACTGGAGCTATGTCAGTCGTAGCAGCTGCATCGCGGTTTGGAGCCCCCAAAGATAGCTGGCTTGCGCGACTGATGATTAAGAAACCTCGCATGCTGGTCGCCATCGCGCTGGCCAACAAGATGGCACGTGGCCTGACTATTAACAGAGCGCGAATCTCCGAGTGTTTCCCAGTAGCGCTCCGTCTTTTCATCGAAACGATGTGCGATGGCGAGTGCTTCAGCGTGATCGCGCTTTCCCATCGACCGTTGCAATATACGTCGAGGATCTGCACTGTTCAGTCTCGTCGGGACCCGACGCTTGTAGTGCCAAACGCGCCCAACCCGAACCAAATCTTCCGCCAGGGCAATGCTCCAATTCTGTGACGATATGTGTGGAACACGTCAGCATTTTTGCGCTTACGTGGCGAAACACAGTGATTCCAGAAAGTAATTTATATCGTCTGGCGGAGAGAGAGAGCGTCAGACGACAATTGATATCACGTTTAAGTCATTGATATAATGTTCAAAGTGCCCCGGCGTTTGTGATGAATTGTGTGAAGGTTTGTGTGACGATTTTTTCTCGCCAACTCAGACGATCGCTGCGGAGCAGCTCGACGCATGAGTGGAGTGCCCCCGAAAAAGTGGTCCGACAACTGGGATATAGATATCCCTTTTTCAGGAGGACCAGAGAATTGCTGGCAAGCGAGAGAAGCCGGAAGACATTGTATTGAAGTTGCGTCAAGTTGAAGTCCTGCAAGGACTGGGTATGACGTTAGCGGACACGGTTCGCCAGATCGGCGTGACGCAACAGACCTACTACCGCTGGCGAAAGCAATACGTGGACATGAACCGCGAGCAGCTCAAGCGGCTGAAGGAGCTGGAGAAAGAGAACCAGCGTCTACGCAAAGCGGCTTCCGATTTGACGTTGGACAAGATGATCCTGGTCGAGACTGCAAAGGGAAACTTCTAAGCCCATCGAGTCGTCGCAAGTGCATTGGTTGGCGACAATAATCGCGAGTTCTGACTCTGCTGCCGTCAAGGACGTCCTATAGCGTAGGTGATCGACGAGATCCGAGAGCCGTGCTCCGGCTTCGCCTGCATAGGTCAGATAGCTGCTTGGCGGCGGCATGCTCTTGCGGGTTTCGAGAATATGGCGCACGGCCGCGCGTGTCTCATCGCTGCATCTGACGTGCCTACCATCTCTGTGCTGACTAGGTTGCCGAGAAAAGTCAGTGTGTCCATCCATCTGCTTCCAAGGAAGCTGTTAGACATGCGATCCATTTCCCTCCGCATTTCTGCGAACGGATTCACATGACTTCTAACAGCAGGCGTTGTCGGATCAGTCTTCTTTGTTTCTTCGTTCATGGATTGAATCTGACGGCTGAGTCGAGTCTATTTGTATGGGAAACGAGTCCGCATCCCGATTGTGATCAGCCAAAATTCCTTGCCGAATGCTTTGACCAAGCGCAAAGACCGAGCCGGTCGCTCGGGTAAGTGTTACAGCGACAAAACTGCATCGAATGCGCATTTTGCAGAATGCGCCGCTAGCCTGATGCTCGTAAGCTAAGTTCGAAGGCCGTTGACCTTTGGGACAGGAAACGCTTTGCATCAAGGACCGAACTAGCAAGGATGAAGCAAACGGACGAGAATTCTGCGAGGTATTCAAGGCAATGTCCGATCCCATTCCTGACAAAGCACAAGTGTCGATCGATTTTCCGCACAAGTTCTACATGGGGTCGTTCGGGCGCGAGAGCCGTTTCGACGTCACTGCTGACGGCGAAGGTATTCATATCCACCTAGATCGACCTGGCGAAGAACGTCGACATGTGGGTTTTCATCTTCATCACAGCATGCTGGTCGGTATCCTGAACGCAATGGGGGACGCCTTGTCCGAAGTTGAAGGTCTCGATGCACACCAGCGCAAGGCTCTTCGAGAGGCGGCAACCCACCTCGCAGAGAGTATTCCGCCTGAGTGAGGGCAAGACGACCCGGGAAGTGTGCCAAGGCTCACTCTTCGTTGCATCTCGACGGCGTTAAAGCGAGCGGGACCACCAACTCGCAGAGCATGAGCGGTCGCTTCGGTGCTCGTGCGACGGATGACTGCTGACTGGCAACGGCGGCTTTCTCTGCTTCGCGTCAGCGTTGCCGAAGTGCCAGGAGATCCCACAACCGACATCCCAGCCGTACACCTATTGCCGGAGAACCCGGCTATCTTGATTTCCGCTACTGAAGGTGTTTCGACCGCAGATCACGGAACTGCTGGTCGCCTTCTAAGACTGAGCAAACATCATGGCCGCTAAGCTTCGAAAGCCAACAGTCATCGAGAGTTGCGAATGGCCCATCGCACGCGTTTAACCTTGCCAACACCGGTAAACCTGAACGGTCGCTATGCAGAGTTTGATAGCATCACATTGCGGAGGTCACGATTGACCGCAATGTCAGCTTTAACCAAGAGCGAACAATCGCTCGGGTTGGGAATGCTCGCAATGAAACCATTCCCGCAATCGGCATTGATAACGTTTTCTAACGCACGATCTAGTCCCGCATAGTTTGACCTAAAGTGTCAGCAGTTGATAAAAGCTACCATTGCGATGCAACATCAACCGGTAAGCGCCGTATGCCGCCGGCGGATAAGTTGTGTATTTTGGTGGCGCGTCTCTGTCTGCGCGTTGATCGGTGATGATCTCTTTCAGGCATTCGATGCCGTCTTCCGCGAACGCTTGGACTTCGCGATCGCTGACGTCAAGGACCCAAAGACAGACGTCCCTTGGATCTAATCCCATTGATTGCCCGTGGAGCCACTCCTGATCCTCGCCGAGTATCTCGGCGACGCGGGCAATGGTGAAGACGCAGGGAATGCCGGTCATAGGCAGTTGGGCGACGCACGCCGATCACTTACGTTTGACCCGCGTCAAGGCGGCATCGAAGAGCACCGTTTAACTTTACTGCCAAACAAGTTTGATGCGGAGCGATGCGATGGAAATGACCGACATCCATAGATATGCACGAGCACTGAAAGAAGCTCATGGCTCAAAGGCGATTTTCGAAGCCGCACAAAAAGCCGTCGACTTCGAAAAGCAAGGGGACACCGATCAAGCGAAGACGTGGCGGCGTGTCGAAGCGGCGCTCAAGGAGATGCAGGGTCCCCATCAGAGCTAACGTGCGATGAATTGAGCAGCAGGAAGGTCTAACCATGTTCAGAAAAGTACTCATCGCTGTCGACGGTTCCGGGCATTCCAAACGCGCGATTGCTTACGGAGCTCAGATCGCGGTTCAGAACGAAGCCGAAGTCGTTCTCTTCCATGTCATGCGCCATCTCGGCAGCGACCGGGTTCCGCCGGACCTGGAGGAGCTGGGGCACATCGAGCATGTTCGCTTGACGGAGGCGGACATGCTGCGCAGCGTCGCCGAGGCTGTCATCAACGATGCACAAGACCTGGCCGGGAAACGAGGCGTCGCCAAGGTGCAGACTGTTATCCAGGACGGTGATCCGGCAACGCGTATTGTCGAATACAGCAAGGCGCATGAAGTCGACTTGATCGTCATCGGACGACGCGGGCTTGGCGGGCTAGCAGGTTTGCTGCTGGGCAGCGTTTCCCAAAAGGTAAGTCATGCCGCGCCATGCGCCTGTCTCCTGCCCCCGGTTGCATGACACCAAGCGGTCGAGGCATGCCTCATCAAGTTGTGCGACCGTTCCCAGTTGCCCCGTCAGACGGAAAAGCCGTGTGACCTTGGCAAAATTATAGGCTCAGAAGCATGTACCAGAAAATCCTAGCCCCGGTTGACGTCAATCAGCTCGATAAAGCAAATGTCATGCTTGAAACGGCTCGAAAGCTCGGCGGTGACGAGACCCAAATCATTCTGGCCCATATCATGGAGGCGATACCAACTTACATAGCGATTCAGATTCCAAGCGACTACGCCGATGCGGCTAAGAAGGAAGTGCATGGAGATGCCGGTGATGCCGAGGAACGTACTCCGCAACCCAAAATCAAGAACGAATACTGAGAACGCGGCGGTACGCTCTCCTTGTTGGAAATGACCCAAGATTGATGTTTGCCTTGGGTCTCAAAGCTCAGTTATTCTGGGCAAGGCGAAGGAGCATCAAACCACATGATTGAACGTATCGCACACCCGACGGATTTTTCGCCGAAGGGCGACGCTGCATTTTGCCATGCGCTGCGCTTGGCGGTAGAATTTCGGTGCCAGCTCGATCTCTTGCACGTGCGGTATGTCGATGATCCAGACAATTGGGAGTGGTTTCCACAAGTACGCGAGACACTTTCCCGCTGGGCCTTACTCGCAGAGGGTGCAAAGGTCGGTGACATCAAGGCCCGACTTGGTGTCATTATACGAAAGATCATGATCGTCCACTTCGATCCGGTCGTCGGCATTAGCGATTATTTGTCGACCCATCGCCCCGACCTCGTTGTTCTGGCGACCCAAGGGGAGACCGGATTGACCCGTTTTCTTTCAGGCTCTGTCTCTGAGGATATTGCTCAACAGACCCGCATTCCAACACTTTTTTTGGGCCCGAACACCCACCCTTTTGTCGATCTCCAATCGGGCGCGCTGAAGCTCGACAACCTTGTCGTCCCGTTGGCGCGCAATCCGTCACCGCGACGTGCACTCCACACACTGAAGGTTCTGCTGGAACCACTCGCACCGCACATCCATGCCATCCACATCGGTGACATTGCGCCATGGATACTCGACAAGGTGGGCGAGCCTCTGAACGTCAGTATAATGCAGGGCCCAGTAGTGGAAACCATTCTCGAAGCCGCACGGACTAGCGATCTGATCGCCATGCCAACCGATGGTCGGCACGGCATTCTTGATGCGTTGAGAGGCAGCACAACCGAACGCGTGCTCCGTCAGGCGAACCGCCCTTTGCTCGCGCTGCCAGCTTAGAACTATGCAGTTGCTTTTCAGGAAGAACCGTTAACACGGCTGGTGGCGCTAGCGAATCAACTCGCAGTGCGTGATTCGAACCACAAAGGTGTCGTGTAGATCGACAACAAATTGACAGTTCCGGCTATCGTTAACGATGGTTTTTCGCCGACCCGGCATCGCGTCATGTTTCTTGACTATGACGGCTCCCGCACGGTCCTCGGTAAAACACGGGCTGAATTGTACCGCAATACTCGAAAGATCCAACAGATCAAGATCAAAGATGCCCTGGGCAGCAGGGGCCACGGCAGGGCTAAGGTGTATGTGTCTGAATATTTTGACTGGAAGCTTTATGATTGTAGGGCATTCGGTAGAGCATGACATGCTCGATCTGTTTTCGTTTGGCCGCAACAAAACGGGCGACCGGTATGGCCTCGACTAACTGTCATGCCAGTGCAACGCATCTTCGTAGAGTCTGGCCCTGCCACCAATTATTGTTTGGGGCGCTTGTTGATCCCAGGAAACCTGGCCCGCATGAAAGCAACGATCCGCCAAATGTCTTCGCGCGGAAGCATGTCCCGAAAGGCCGGCATCGTCGATCCGAACTGAGAGCCACCATCAGCGATAGCCCAAAGCAAGTACTCGTCGACGGAAATCGGGCGCCTAATCATGTAGGCCAATAGCGCGGGCGAAGGTGACAACGCTCTGCCCGGCTCCCCGCCTCCCATTCCATTTTTGCCGTGACAGGATGCGCAGTGCCTGTCGTAGAGTGCCGCCCCTGCCTTGATGCTTTTGGCAGTCTTGGCTGAAACTGTTGATGAAGCGCCGAAGTAGGATTTGGGCACACCATATTGCATATAGGTCGTATGACGCAGCAGGCGTATCATCAAACCTTTCGGCATTCTTCCAGGCCCCCACAACTCGCGAACCATCCAGTCCGGTTGCCAGTAATCAAATGCCCGTCGAGGTCGGCGAAGCGACATGATGAAAGCTGCAAGAGTATCGATTTCGTTGGTGGCCAGTTTATGATCGGGCATCATTGGCGGTACAGATTTCAACCATTCGACAACGTCCTGGAACGACTGGCCGGGCCGGTTGGCGACCGCTTCAAAACCTGGAATGCCCATGGGTCCTTGTTTTTCGCCTTGACCTTCATTCATGTGGCACTTGGCGCAAAGACCGGTGGCCAGGCGCCGTCCCTCTGCAACTAAGCGTGCCTCCTCAGCCGTAGAAAAAGAAGGAGCAATGACCAACATTCCTAGAACGAGGCATGCTGCCAATCGATTGGACATCGATGCTCTCCTTTCAACGGTTCAAGACCTGGCACACAGGATGATCGTCCTCCTTGAGGCACTAGCTAAAAGTTGACGACCTTGGCTTCGCAAGCAAGCATTGATTCGTTATATCGGCGCAAATGCGAGAGATCCTTGGAGGTACATGAACAATGTCCGATCCCATTCCCGACAAGGCGCAAGTCTCCATCGCCTCATACACAATGTCCAGGTCCTCGAGATGAACGGCGACAGCGACCGCCCCAAACAATCCAAAGCGCGCAAAGTTCGATCTCAAAATCCAAAACCTCAAGACAAATGAGGCCTAGACCTTTGATAACCTTCACTTCAGCGCGTCACTGAAGGGAGAGAAACGTCTCTTCACGCCGATTACCGTGCCCGAGCGCAATTCGTTTTCGGATGTGGTCTTGTTCCAAGCCTTCAAGACAGGCTCGTACGTTAAGAACACCGGCGGTATCTAGCTGCCGCTGCGGTTCACCCGCGCATCAAAAACGCGGGGGCTTTGAATGCAAGGAGGTCGTAAGACGCGTGCTTGTTCGATGACACGGACGATCCTTTGCTGTCCAACATGAGCCGATGAGGTCCGTGCGCTGCCCAACACCCTGCGTTGCCACCACCACATCACGATCGGCACGGCCACTCGTTTGGCGGCCTGAGCCCAGCTGGGAGCTTTGTCTCAGCATCGCCGCATGCACCGCGAAGTTGGAATTCGGTAAGACCAAGCGCTGCTGTCAGGTCCACACCACGCAGATCCGTTCGGTAGAGATAGGCATTCTCGAGGTTTGTTCGATCGAGCGATGCAGAGGCCAGCGTCGCACGCGACAGGTTGGCGTGACGCGCGTCAACGGCATCGAGGTTTGCTGCCGTCAGGTCAGCGCGCGAGAGCTGCGCACCTTTAAGGTTGGCGCCGCTAAGATCGGCTGCCATCAACTTTGTACGGAAAAACTCTACCTTGGAAAGATTGGCGTGCCTTAGAATTGCTTCACTGAGGTTTGCGCGCATCCCGAACGCCTTCACCATGTTGGCCTTGCTGAGATCCGCGCGGAGCAGGTGGGCACGCGTCAGATTGGCCTTGGACAAGTCAACGTTCGACATCTTGGCCGACTGAAAATTCGTGCGACTGAGATCCGCTCGGGCGAATGTCGCACCGGTCAAATCGAAGTGGCGCAGGACCTTTGACCGTTTGCGGCAGCCCGACCAGTCCACACCCGGGCGAGGACTATTCCGGCACCCGGCCTCCAGTACGTTGGCATTCGTCAAGCCAACCAGCATCACGAGAACTCCGATCCAATTGCGGCGAAACGTCAGCATTGAAAGCGGTCCCATTGGTTTTCCCTGGCTCCGATCTCGGCTTGAGCAAGACGCAGAGACTCGCGCCTTGCCATCCTGCAATCGGTCTCCTTCGTCGCAATTCTCCATTCAACGGCGTTGTCACCAGGTCGACGCGAACGCGCGCTACGTCATTCCGGCGCCGGCGGCTCCTCCCCGTTTGATCTCAACAACAGTACAGGTGCTCCCACGGTACGCAGCAGCGCGCGCGCGGCCGCATCATCACCAAATGGCTCGCCTTCTTGATCCGCCACGACAAATGAAGGTTGGAATTTGGCGATCGCGGACGCGATCATCTGCGACGCACCAATCGGCAGGCGATGTGTCTCGATTTTCTGTGTCGCCTTTGCCAGGCTTCTGGCTCGCGCAACAATTCGATCCGCTTCGGAATTTGAAGACGCGACCGTGAACAGGCACAAGGGCACACCCAAGACCGAGGCAATGTGCGATGCAAGGGTGACCGTTCCTCTGCCCGCCGCATCTCCGTCGTCGATCGCTATAACAGGGCCGGTCGGTCGCTTCGCCTTTCCGGATACAGCAAGGACAACACCGTGCAGTCGGCGTGGCGCAGATCTAAGCTCATTGAGCAAGTCCTCGGTGCCGAAGCCCCGGTGATTAGATGACAAAACAAGGAAATCGCCGGCCGCGAGTACACCGCGCATCTTGCTTGCCAGCTCGCCTTGTTCGACAGTGAATGACCAATTGACCGAAGCTTTTTCTGCATGCGCCGACAAGACCTTGCGCGACGTCACGGCGCCGCGAGCAATCGCCTTCGCCATGGCAGCCTCGGTCAGCCGCTCCGACCTGCCTTCACCATGCCCGATCACCCGTGCGAACGGCAGCGCCGCAAGGCTTAACAACCCGTCTTCCTCGACATACAGACCGACCACTTCTGCCTGGATGGCAGCTGCCAGGGTTGTCGCGGCCTCCACGGACCTGTCGATATCGGCGGCAGCCTTCAAGCCGACAACGATACGCCGGTTTCGTCGGCCGCCATCGGTCATGATTGGCCTCCGTCTGCTGCTTTCTCGTTTTCATCATCGTTCTTGACGGCGAACTGCCTGCGGTCGTGGGCATACTGTCTGAGCGTTGCTTCGACACGTGCATTAATCGAATGAGTGGGAAATGTTCCGTCGGCTTGCCGCTCACCGGCAGGCATGCCGGTCAGCAGCGTAATGCCCTGAGCGATGGTCGAGACCGGATAGACATGAAATCGCCCTTCCGCTGCAGCGTCGACAATGTCCGGTCGCAGCATCAGATGCTTCACGTTTGCCGCGGGAATCAAGACACCTTGACGTCCGGTCAATCGACGCCTGTTGCAGATATCGAAGAAACCCTCGATCTTTTCATTGACGCCGCCGATGGCCTGAACCTGACCGTACTGGTTCACGGATCCCGTAACTGCCAGCGACTGCCGGATTGGCATGTCGGCGAGAGCTGAGAGAAGTGAATATAGTTCCGCTGAAGACGCACTATCACCATCAACGCCGCCGTAGGACTGCTCGAATACGATGCTTGCCCACAGTGACATCGGGACATCGCGGGCGTAGTTGGCGGCGAGATAGCTCGAAAGGATCAGCACGCCTTTCGAATGAAGCGGTCCACCAAGCTTGGTTTCGCGCTCGATGTCGATAACCTTGCCGGATCCCATGCGCACGCGCGTCGTAATCCGCGACGGGCGCCCAAACGAAAAATTGCCGATCCTCATGACCGAAAGACCATTGATCTGTCCGACGGCTTCTCCATCGGTTTCGACAAGCACGGTGCCGCGTTCAATCGCTTCGTGACTGCGCCGTCGAATTCGGTCGGCCCGCTGGACCTGCTCTTCGACGGCCCGCCCGACATCTTCTGCGTTGATCACATCCCGACCGGCTTCCCTGGCCCAGAAGTCGGCTTCGCCAAGAAGGTCTTCCAGCTTGCCGACTTGCAGTGACAAGCGTTCGGCGTCATCGACAAAGCGGGATGTCTCCTCGATAACGCGCGCAACGCCGGTGCCATCAATCGCCAGAAGTCCTGAGCGTTTCGCAAGCGTGGCAACCAGTCGGGCAAAAAGCGCTACGTTTTCCTCGGTCCTGGGAAACTCTTCGTCGAACTCCACTTCAACCTTGAATAGTTCGGCGAACTCTGTGTCGAGCGAGCTGAGCAGGTAGTATAGAATGCGCTCGCCGATCAGGACGACCTTGATCTTCAGCGGGATGGGCTCGGGTTCCAGCGAAATCGTGCTCGCCAGACTGAGTTGCTCGACAGCCGAAACGATCGTTATCGCACCGCCGCGCAACGCTCTCTTCAGGGCCTCCCAGGCAAACGGCTCCGACAGTATCTTACGCGCATCGAGAATGAGGTATCCGCCATTCGCACGATGCAAGGCACCGGGACGGATCATCGTGAAATCCGTTATTAGCGCACCGAATTGGGCGATGTGCTCAACGCGACCGACCATATTGGCCAGAGTCGGATGATCTTCGCTGATCAGCGGCGCTCCTTTCTGATCGCCGTCGCTGTCGTTGGCGACCATGACGTTGACGCGATAGCGATTGAAGCGCGGGGAACCGGCCGGACTGTGGCTGGGTTGCGGAAATACACCGGGTTCCTTTTCCGGGTTTGAAAGAAATATCTCGGCATGCTCCACGAGGTCCGGGCAGACCGCTTGCAGTCGTTCCTGGATCGCCTCGATCTCTGAAAACTCCTCCGAAACCGTCTTGATCGCCGCATCCACGACGGCACCGGTCACCTCCGCATTCAGGTCTTGCACTTTCTCACGGTTGCGCTTCTCGTATCGAGGCAGTTGTTCAAGCAGTTCGCTCAGTTCCTTTTGGAGTTCGGCAATGTTTTCCTCGATAGCCTTCTTCTGCTGGGACGGGAGTGCATTGAACACTTCCGGCTTGATCACCTCCCCGTCGTCGGTCGGTGCCAATGCGAACCCCATAGGCGTGCGCAGAATCGTGGCGTTCCGGGATTCGGCCTTCTTGCGAAGGCTGCTGAACGCCTCCTCCTGCTGCTCTTCAAACGCACTTGCAATGGTGCGCTGTCTTTCGCGGTACTCGTCAGATTGAAATACGGCTGGAATCTCGACTCGTAGATCCTCGATCAGGCCATCCATCGCGTCGCGAAACCGAACGGCAACGCCCGCAGGCAACTGAATGGCTTGCGGATGATGCGGCGATTTGAAGTTGTGCACGTAGACCCAATCCTCAGGCGCCTCGGCCGTGGCAACCTTCCGGCGAAGATAAGAAAAGACTGCCGCATGGCGACCCGTTCCCTGAGGCCCGAGCACAAACAGGTTGTAGCCGGGTCGGTCAATATCGCTGCCAAAACGAACGGCGTTGAGCGCACGGTCCTGTCCGATGAGGGTGTCAACCGCTTCTATGTCATCGGTGGTGGCAAAACTAAGCTGCGCTGGATCGCACAAGGTGCGCAGCTTCGACGCTTGAATCGGCATAATCAGACTGGCTGGATCGGACACTTCTGCCATTGGTCGCTATCTCACAAGGAACTTGGAATGCGACATGTTGAGGAATCGCTTCAGCGAACTCCTTGCTCTGGATCAAGTCTGCACTGGGAGACGCGCGCTAGGTGGCGACAGGCCCTAGCCCATCCACGATACGGCCGTCAACGATGCGGATCTGACGGTCGGTACGGGCGGCCAGGTTGAGGTCGTGCGTCACCATGACGATCGCGCGAGCGGTTTCGTCGACGAGTTTCCTGAAAATCTTGAGCACTTGCTCGCCCGACGCCGTATCGAGATTACCGGTTGGCTCATCCGCCAGAAGAACGAGCGGCTCGTTTGCCAGCGCCCGGGCGATGGCGACACGCTGGCGCTCGCCGCCGGAAAGTTGACCAGGTAGCTTGTCGGCATGTTCCTCCAAGCCGAGCGAAGCGAGGAGGTCCAACGCGCGTTGCTTCATCTCCGCTTCGCTGAGGCGTTCAAGCGCGCGCATCGGCAGCATGACATTGGCCAGCGCGGAAAACTCCGGCAGCAGAAAATGAAACTGAAAGACGAAGCCCAGCGACGAAAGCCGCAACTGCGCGCGTTCCGTTTCGCTGAGCAGGTTCGCTTCACGGCCCTGGATAAGCACGTCACCGCTTGTCGGAACGTCCAGCAAGCCAAGCAGGTAGAGGAGCGAGCTCTTGCCCGATCCCGATGGTCCCGTGATCGCTGCGAACTGCCCCCCCTCGATCTTGAGATTGATGTCTTCGACAAGCGTCGTGATGACGCCATCGCCGATCGTTCGTGTAACGTGGCGTAGTTCGATCAGTGGCGCTTCTTGGCTGGTTGCGATCATCATGACGCCCCGCGAATGATTTCGACAGGATGTGCGCGCGCGGCCTTGCGCGCCGGCAGGTAACCAGCGATCGCCGAAGCTGCCAGCGCCACCGCCGACGCCAACAGATAGTGAATGATCGTGTAGTGCATCGGCAGATGAGTCGCGTCGACGAACGGGCTTTTGAACTCAACCGAGCCGAGCATCAAGCAAAGCACATATCCGAGAATCCAGCCGAGCGCCGTTCCAGCAACGCCGATCAGCATCGCCTCAAGCAGGAAGATTCGGCGCACGGTCTTTTCCGTGAAGCCCAGGGATTTGAGAATCGCGATATCACGCGTCTTCTCATGAGTGATCGTCGAAATGATATTGTAGGTGCCGAACGAGGCGACAAGCAGGATCGCACCAACCACCGTGTACATGATGAAGTTGCGGATTTCGAAAGCAGACAGCAGGTCTTCGTTTGCTTCCTGCCAGGACACCGACTTGTAACCGGTCTGTGCTTCGATGCGCGCGGCGACGGCCCGGGCTCCGAGGATATCGTTCACGCGCACTCGGATCGCATTAACAAGGCCTGTCTGACCTGCCAGTATTTGCGCCGTCTTGATGAGCGTATAGGCCTGGGTCTCGTCGATTTGACTGACGCCGGCGTGCAGCAGGGCGACGACAGTGCAGGACATCCGCCGGCCAGTGCCGGCCGCGAGCGTGATCGTGTTGCCGACCCGCACACCGATCTTGGCCGCCAGCCGATCGCCGAGGATGATCGCGTTGGAGGACTTGAACAGATCGTCGAGCGTGCCCTTGCGGATTTGACTGGCAAGCTTCGAGACGTTGCGCTCGCGCCGCGGGTCAATGCCGGTGACGTTGGCGGCGACGTCCCGTCCGGCGTAGCGGATCACGGCACGCGATTGCACGGACGGTGCCACCGCTCCCCCGAGCCACGTCTCCAACGCGGCGACAATGGCATACGGGTTCTTGATACCAGCGCGGATGACCGGCGTCCTCAACCCTGAAAACTCGACCGCCGCGTATATTTCCTCTACGGGCTGGCGAGGCGGATTGCGCCGTTCGTCGTTGATCGTTACGTGCGGCAAACTGTCGACGAGTTGGTCAATGAAATCGCGCTGTGATCCGTCCATCAATGCTGCCATCATGACCGAGAATCCGACACCCATTGCGACACCGAACATGCCGACGAGCGTCTGGCGCACACGCGTGAACACGTGCGTTGCTGCGATTTCGAGAATGAGCCTCATGGCGTCGCAGCGCCATCCACGCGAACCCTGTTGCCGTCGCGAAGATCGCCGCGATACGGCGACAACACGACATCGTCGACGGAGACACCGTCGCGGAGTTCCACGAGCCGCCCGCCGCGAATTCCGACGCTGACCCGCTTGTGGGAGAGCCGGCCCTCCTTTACCAGCTGCACCGTACCGTTCGATATCGCCTCTGCCGGGACGAGAACCGCGTCCCTGACCTCGCGAACGATGACGTTGGCCTCGACACTCATGCCGATCATCAGCGGCGTCTCGTCCGGCAAGCGCAGGTAAACGCGAAACGTCTTGGTCGCGGGATCGCCTTTCGGCGTCAGGCGCTCGACCTTGGCACCGAGCGGCCCGCCGGTGTGCCCCTCGTGGCGCAGCATGACGTTTTGGCCGGGGCTGACCTTTCCGACGTCATCCTCGTTGACCTCAGCGACGACGCGTAGCGGTTTCGGCTTTCCGACCCACAGCAGCGCCGCATTGGCACCCGTCCCGGCAATCTCGCCGACCTCGCCATCGCGACGCAACACCAAGCCGTTCATCGGCGACTTCAAGGCTAGGTCGGAAATTCTGTCCATTTGCGCCGCGACGCGCGCCTCATACTCCCGAACCTGGGTGCGCTTCTCGTCATAGGTGGTTTGTGATGTGATATTGCGATCGACAAGCTTCTTGATGCGCTTGGCATCTGCCCGGACCCGGGCGAGGCGCGCCTCCAGCTCGCGTAACACCGCGCGCTCCTCGCCATCGTCAAGGCGCACGAGAACTTCGCCTTTCGCGACGGACTTTCCTTCGCACGTGCAGATTTCGACAATCCTCTTGCGCTGCAAAGTCGCGATCTTGGACCAGTTGACGGGCTCGACGACGCCGGTCGCGTAGACAACTTGAGCCGCATCGCCACGCTTGGCAGCAACTGCGCTGACCAGGCTGCCACGACCGAACAACCACCAGGCCAGCATGACCGCCAGCAGGACTCCTGCCAGCAGTCCAACCGAGCGCCAGGCACCCAGCCCCGCGAACAGCTTCGGCACGTTGAACCGCGCCCGATCGACGATTTGAGCGTGGGCAGGACCGAGCCGGTTCACGATGCGGTCCGCGAGCCCGTGTCTCGATGTTGAACGAAAATCCTGCATGGGGTCCTTACCCGGGCTGCTTGCGAGATCGGCACCAAGTCTATGAGGGCGCATCCTCCTTGCCGTAGCGTTTTCCGACGGTTGGACAGTCATTGTGTCCGGACGGCAAGCGTATGCCATTACGGCCAAGGCGTGGTGCAATCATGGTTCCAACCGACGAACGAAGACCCTACGCCGTGCGAAGCTGAGTGCGTTGACTCGGATCAATTGGGCGAGCTGCCTTGCATTTAGCAGGGCGCCGACGGAACCGACTTCGAGACATCGCGCGCGGCCTTTGATCAAAATCAAAAGACCCGTGCAAATTCAGGCGCAAACTTGAGGGAAGCCTCGGGCAGTAATCCTCATCGGCGAAAAAATGCGCATTGCCACATTCAACATCGAGAGTCTGGACCTGCCGGTCGAGTCCCGAACTGCCATTTTGCGGCCCGCTCTCGACCGACTCCAGGCGGATGTGGTCTGCCTCCAGGAAATCAATGGTCAAAAGACCTCCGGCCAGCCGGGACGCAGCCTCATCGCACTTGACCAGTTGCTGGAAGGCACCCGGTACGCCACCTACCACAGGGCCGAGACCACGTCGCCTGAGCGCTCGACGGCCGCAAGCGTCCACAATCTTGTGACACTGTCCCGCTTCCCCATCCTCGGCAACAAGCAGGTCTGGCATGATCTCGTACCGCCCGCGCAGGTGAACCTGCAAACGGCGCTCTCGGACTCGGAAGAGATCATGCAAACACGTTTCGACCGCCCGGTGCTCGTGACCGATGTCGATGCGGGTGGCCACCCGCTGACCGTCGTGAACGTGCATTTGCGCGCGCCGACGGCAACCAGCGTGCCCGGCCAGAAACTCTCTCCGTTCCGTTGGCGATCGATTGCCGCCTGGGCCGAGGGATACTATGTCTCCGGTTTGAAGCGAACCGGTCAGGCGCTGGAGCTGCGCTTGCTGGTCGACGCTCTGTTCGACCACGATGCGCGCGCGCGCATCGTTGTTGCGGGTGATTTCAATGCGCAAGACCATGAAACGCCGTTGCGCATCGTGATCGGGGCACCGGAAGACACCGGCAACAGCGATCTCGCAGCACGCGCCTTGGTCGTTTTGGATCGGGCGGCGCCACCGGCGCGGCGCTTTAGTGTCCTGCACCATGGTCGCCCACAGATGCTGGATCACATCTTGGCGAGCCATTCTCTCTACGGGAAATTCCGCGAAATCTCAATTCACAACGAAGCCTTGGGCGACGAAGCGGTCGGATATGCCATGGGCCTCGACTCGATGGGTTCCTATCACGCCGCAGTCGTTGCGACCTTCGATGACGATCATCTTCAGAGTTGGTGAGAAAAGGGAATGGCCCTTCACTCACCAACTTTCTAACTGCGCGGACGATGCCTAAAGTGCCATTTGCGGTGCCGCATTCGACATGCTATGTGGCTCGGGAATTTCCGTCATTGTCGCCTCGGTCAGCAGCAGGACGCTCGCGACCGACACAGCGTTTTCGAGCGCAATCCGGACGACTTTGGCCGGATCGATAATGCCAGCTTCAACAAGATCGACATATTCCCGCTTGGCCGCATCAAACCCCACGTTGCCTTTGCTTTCCAGCATCCGCGCGACCACGACGCCGCCATCCACTGCCGAGTTTTCTGCGATCTGCCGCGCCGGCGCCTGCAGGGCGCGCTTCAGGATTTGGATGCCGGTGTTAGCGTCTCCTTCATTCTGCTTTTCAAGTTCACCCAGCGCCTCCGTACATCGCAGCAGCGCCAAACCGCCGCCCGGCACGATCCCTTCCGCGACAGCAGCCTTCGTTGCACTGATGGCATCGTCCAAGGCCTCCTTGCGGGCCTTCAGCTCCGTTTCGCATGGCGCACCAACGCGGATTACCGCAATGCCACCGACGAGCATGGCCAAACGCTCCTGCAGCTTTTCGCGGTCATAATCAGACGTCGTTTCTTCGATCTGATTGCGTTGGCCAAACTCCAGCGTGATAGTTCCTGTGGGCCTCATTGTTGCTGCGCTACCTGCCGGTATGGTTCAACGATCTTTGGTTATCCACGGGCATTCGCTCCGGACGATATATAACGAGGAAGGACGAAGTGAAGGAGCCAGAAACAGCACCACCTGAGCGTTTCGATTTCATCGTAACCGGTGCCGGTTCGGCCGGGTCGGTTTTGGCCGCCCGGCTGAGCGCCTGCGGCCGCTATCGCGTGCTACTCCTCGAGGCAGGTCCTTCGGATCACTATCCATGGATCCAGATACCCATCGGTGTGACCAAGCTTTTCACCGACCCAACTGTCAATTGGCGGTTTGAGACAGAACCCGTTGCTGCACTCGATGGCCGGCAACTCTATCAGCCACGTGGCAAGGTGCTCGGTGGCACAAGCTCGATCAATGGTATGGTCTATATGCGCGGGACTCCTCAGGATTATGACGGCTGGCAACAGCGCGGCTGCACCGGCTGGGACTGGCAATCCGTGTTGCCGTACTTTAAGAAGTCCCAGCACCAGAGCCGTGGCGGTGATGCGCACCACGGTGTTGATGGGCCTCTCGGTGTTTCCGACATAGTCGAACCGTTTGCTCTGTCGCGTGCCTGCGTTGCAGCCGCGGTTGAAGCAGGTATTCCAGCGAACAACGACTTCAACGGACCTGAACAGGAAGGGACCGGTTTCTATCAGTTTACGATCGCCAGCAACGGGCGGCGTGCCAGCGCGTCACAGGCCTTTTTGAACCGCAAAACCCGACGCCGATCCAATCTGGAAATCGCAACGGAGGCACTGGCTGAACGCATTCTTGTCGAGGATGGGCGTGCGGTTGGTATCGTCTATCAGTGCCGCGGCGAGAGGCGGACGGCTTATGCCGCCGCAGAGGTCATCGTGTGCGGTGGCGTGTTCGGCTCGCCCCAGCTTCTTCAGCTCTCAGGCATCGGGCCCGGCGATGTCCTGCAGAAGGCGGGCGTGCCGGTTGAGGTCGAGCGCGCTTCAGTTGGGCGGAACCTTCACGATCACTTCAATGTCCACCTGACATACAAATGCACCGATGCGAGCCCGGTGACTTTGAATGACCTCGCGCGCAGTCCATCAAAGCGTTTGCGAGCAGGTTTCCACTACGCGCTAACGGGGCGTGGTCTGCTGGCGACGTCCGGCGTTTGTGCTGGCGTTTTTACGCGTACGGACCCGCGCCTCCAAACGCCGGACCTGCAAATCAATCTCCTTCTCTACAGCTCTGCCGGACGTGCCGAATCCGGCATCCTTCCCCATCCCTTCTCGGCGTTCGCATTCAGCCTCGTGCATTTGCGCTCGGAAAGCAGAGGATGCGTTTCCATAACCGGACCACGAGCCAGCCTACCACCGTCGATCGAGATGGATTTCCTGAGCACCGAGTACGAGCGACGCGCCATGATCGAGGCGATGCGCATCGGCCGGCGGATCGGGGCACAGCGCCAGCTGGCCGCATTTGTCGAGCGTGAAATCTTACCCGGGCCGAGCGTCGACACCGACGAAGAAATTCTCGCAGATCTGCGCGCCCGTGGATTGGCGAACTATCACCCGGTTGGCACCTGCCGCATGGGTGGGGATCCGGAAGCGGTGGTCAATCCGCGATTGCAGGTCAACGGCGTCGCCAACCTGCGAGTCGCTGACGCATCGATCATGCCTCAGATCGCTTCCGGCAACACCAACGCTCCCTCAATCATGATCGGTGAGAAGGCAGCTGACATGATTCTCGCGGATGCCCGCTGAACTGACTTTGTGCTGTGCCCGCAGTTCATAGTCTTGTCGGGTGCGTCCGTTGAAAAGATGCCTTGCTGGTGGTCTAGCACCGAAGAGGGAGACGGCGTTCCGTTGACTGTCGCTGAGCCGCTTTTAATATCCCCATCCAAAGAGTTCATTGAAGAAATACGAGATCATCTTGAACGCCAGACACAGCATCTCAAAAATTGAGTCCAGTCATGATGAGCAATGAAGCACCACTCGCGGTTCGTCCGCTGTCATTTGCCCTTGGGGCCGAGGTTCGCGGGGTTGATCTTGGCAAACCGCTCGACGGCAACCTGATGGAACGGATTCTCGAGTTGTGGGATGAGCATCATGTGTTGCTGTTTCGCGGCAACGAGTTGACGCCGCAAGAGATTGTGGCCTTTGCCGGAGCATTCGGGCCTCTCGACAATCATGATGCAACACCGTTCTACCGGCTGGACGACGTTCCCGAGTTGATGCAGGTCACCAACAAGATGATCGGTGGCAAGCCTTCTGAAACACGCAATACCGGTCGCAACTGGCATTCCGACTACTCCTACACGTCACGGCCAGCTGCTGCCTCTGCGCTCTATTGTAGCGAACGTCCGTCGGTCGGTGGCGATACGATGTTCTGCAATATGGAGCGTGCCTATCTCGGCCTATCGAACGGCATGAAAAAGATCCTGCACGACCTGGAAGCAGTTTATGATCTAAGCCTGACAGCCGGCATCGGCGAGCGCGATCCTGCCAAGACCGCCGAGCTGCGCCGACTCAATCCGCCGATCGCGCATCCTGCCGTGCGCGTCCATCCGCGCAGCAACAAGAAGGCGCTGTATGTCTCAGAGCGTGCATCGCATTTCAAAGGGCTGACACGCGATGAAAGCCAACCTTTGATCAAGCAGCTTTGTGCATTTGCAACTCGCCCTGAGAACGTCTACCGCCACCAATGGCAGGTCGGCGATCTTGTAATGTGGGACAATCGAACGTCGATGCACATGGCACTTGCCGATTTCGACCCGTCGGAGATCCGCTATATGTTACGCGCAACATTGCTCGGTGAACCTTCTGGGACCGTCATCCACGGCGATGATCTCAGATGACGCGCGCAAGGCAAGATTGAGATGCCGGTTACCTGCGCTCCGCGCAACGGGTCAGTGATCCATCTGCGACCACCGCTCTACTCGGACGTCTCCAAAAATCCTTCGCTTTGAAGGATGGGGATTATTCCTCCTTTTTCTGCAATCTCAAGTAGTTGGTCGGGCAAAGGTTTGCCCGTCAGTTCCAAACCGCCGGCGAGATTGCGAACACTTCCCTGTTTCCAATCCACTGCGATGCGGTCACCATCAGATACGATGGAAGTAACATCGGGGCATGTCAGCACGTGTATGCCGTAGTTCACACAGTTGCGCAGTCCTAAACCATTGAACGAAGAAGCGACGACACCCACGACCCCGAGTTTCGAGAGAACATTGCCGATCGGGCGGGCGGATCCCACTCCAAAATTGACGCCGGCAACTATGATGTCGCCATCATTGACTTGGTCGCTCCATCCCGGTCGATTGGCGGAGAAGCAATACTTAACCTGTTCTTCGACAGGAAGCAGAAAAGCTGATCCGGGAAGGATCAAATCGGTGTTGATGTCATCACCAATCACCCAGGCCCGTCCTTCAATCTGCAGCGCCATGTCTCAAAACTCCCGTGGATCTGCAATCGACCCTGCAATTGCAGACGCTGCTACGGTTGCTGGCGATCCGAGATAGATCTGTGCTTCCGGGCTGCCCGTACGGCCTTTGAAGTTTCTGGTGCTCGCCGTAATGCATACTTCGCCATCGCCCAGCACGCCCATATGCCCGCCACAGCAGGCGCCACACGTTGAGTTGGTTACGACTGCGCCGGCCTCGATCAAAGTCGACACATACCCTTTTGCCACCGCTTCCTTCATGACCTTGGTACTCGCCGGGGCAACGATCATTCGCACGTCCGGCGCAACTTGCTTCCCGCGCATAACTTCAGCGGCAATCGCAAAGTCCTCGATACGTCCGTTGGCGCAAGAGCCAATGAAGGCTTGGTCAATCTTTGTACCAACGAGTTCACGAGCTGGCTTAGCATTGTGCGCAATTTTGTCGGGCAGAGACGCGCAGTTTGAGGGCAGCGTCGGCTGCGCTCAAGTCTTGGCCCGAACCCGCTCGCGATGGGCGATGTAGAGACCACTGCACACGATGATCCCCGCCCCCAGCCAGGTGGTGCTATCCGGAAAATCACCAAATACGAAGAAGCCGAGCGCTGTTACCCCCAGCAATTCGCAGTAGAAGAAAGGGGATACAACCGATGCGGGCGCCAGTTCGTAGGCCTTGACTACGAAAAAGTGCCGGATGCCGCCGAGCAGCCCCGTGGCCAGAAAAGCAAGCCAGACGATCCAGTCTCCCGGTTCCGGAGACTTGTAATCAAACGGCATGACCACTGAGCTCACCACAAGCGCGACCACTACGGTGTACACGGATGTGACCGCCGCATTGTCGATGGTCGCCATTTTACGGGTGAGGATCTGATAGAAGGCGAACAGGGCCGCCGAACAGAGAAGGTAGAGAACTTCTGGCGGAACCTCGCCGGAACCCGGCTGGATGATGACCAAAGCCCCGACAAAGCCGACCAGTACCGCGCCCCAGCGATGTAATCCCACCCGCTCGCCCAGAAACGGAATCGATAGCAGCACCACCATAATGGGCGCGGTGAAGTTGATAGCCGACGCCGTTGCCAGGGGAACCGCCGCAATCGCCGAGATCCAAAGCAGCATGGAAACGAACAGCAGCGCAGACCGGGAGAGCTGAATCCATGGCCGCGACGACTGAAACATGCTCGTGCGGTACTTGGGCCAGAAGAACAAAACCATCCACACCGTTTGCCCTAGGGAGCGGAAGAACAAGATCTGGAAAATGGGGAATTCCCCCGCCAGAAACTTGGTCGCGGTTTGCGACAACGGCGCAAACACCATCGAGGAGACGGCGATGAATACAATTCCCAGCGAGACAGTGCCGGCACTCAACGGTCCCTCGGACTTGGCCGGGTCTTTGTTCATGCGCAAAAGATGAGAGCTGTCATGGAAGGACTTATAGCCTAATCCAGCACCACGGGATATCAGGCCCTCAAATTTTGGCTGAACCGGCCGATGGATCGACGGTGGGCACGACAGCGGACATGCCCACCCGGCATGTTGTGTTATGACTTTCACACGCGTGATCTGATCACTCGGGTTCGGAACCGACGCAACGTCCACGAAGCGGACGTTTGTTTCTCGTTCTCATCAAACTATAAGGCAAAGGGCAGGCCTCAGCCCGCCCTGCCACACTGTCAGCTCTAGTATCTTGAAGTGAGCTTCCTTACCTACTCCGCACAACAAGCCGCCGGATCTAGATGCACGAGACTGTGGTACCAACACAATCTCGCTCACTCGGCATCTTCCAAGAGCCCTTCACTTTGAAGAATAGGGATGATCCCACCCTTCTCGGCAATCTCAAGCAGAGCATCAGGGAGCGGCTTGCCGGTCAATTGCCTGTCGCTGGCGAGGTTGCGAACCGTGCCTGCCTTCCAATCCACAGCTATGCGATCACCATCGGCAAGGGTTGCGTGAGCATCGGGGCAGGTCAGCACATGCACCCCATAGTTCACGCAGTTGCGTAACCCAAGGCCATTGAATGATGATGCTATGACACCGACGATCCCAAGCTTAGCAAGCACATTGCCGATTGGGCGGGCGGAGCCAACCCCGAATTTCACGCCGGCAACGATGATATCACCGGTTTCAACCTGATCGCTCCATCCGGGACGGTTGGCGGAAAAGCAGTATTTGATCTGCTCTTCAACCGGTAGCAGAAAAGCGGCGCCGGGCAGGATGAGATCTGTATTGATATCATCGCCGAAAACCCAAGCACGGCCTTCGATTTGCAATGCCATGTCTTAAGCCTCCCGCGGATCTGAGATCGTGCCTGCGATCGCGGACGCTGCCACAGTTGCTGGCGACCCAAGATAGATTTGCGCTTCCGGACTTCCCATTCGACCTTTGAAATTTCGCGTGCTTGCAGTAATGCAGACCTCGCCGTCGCCTAAGACACCCATGTGTCCCCCATAGCAGGCGCCGCACGTCGAATTGGTCACGACGGCACCGGCATCCATCAGGGTTTCGACGTACCCTTTTGCAACGGCTTCCTTCATGACGCTTGTGCTGCCCGGGGTCACGATCATGCGTACCCCCGGCGCGACCTGTTTCCCGCGCATGATTTCTGCAGCAATTGCGAAATCTTCTATGCGTCCGTTGGCGCAGGACCCGATGAAGGCCTGATCGATCTTGGTGCCAACCAGATCACGCGCCGGCTTGGCATTGTGTGCGATCTTGTCAGGAAGCACGACGAGCGGTTCCAGGTCTGACACATTTATGCGGATGCATTGCTCATAGCTTGCATCCGGATCGGGGTCGACAGGTTCGTAAGGTCTGCTGGCTCGCCCCTCCAAATAGGAGGCCGTAACGGCGTCATGCTTAAACAGGGAAAACTCGCACGAAAGCTCAGCCGAGAGAGTTGCCAGCGTGAACCGGCCTTGCATCGGCATGGCTGCAACCGTAGCGCCGTCCCACTCCAGATTGCGACCAGAAAACGAGCCGTGCACATTGGCAATGTGGTGCATGATATCGCGCGGATAAACTCTTTCGTTTAGTTCTCCTTCCAGTGTCAGTTTGACGGTGGGTCCCACCAGGTACCACGCTTGTCCTTTGCAAAGCGCGTACATCATGTCCGCCAGGCCGAGCCCGCGCGCCAGACAGTTCAGTGCACCGGAAGAGCATGAATGAGAATCATCACAGGCCAATGTCGTACCCGGTAGCGCCAAACCATCCTCGGCCAAAACGACATGTGCGATGCCATGGCGGCCTTCTGCATAGAATTTCTCGATGCCGAACTTCTTCACGAACTGGCGCATGCGAACCATGGCGTTGGCGGCGGCAATACTCGGCGCTGGCACCGTGTGATCAGCCACGACGACGATCTTGTCCGGATCAAACACCTTGGCCGGCGTTTGATGCCCGCCGGTGATGCCGAAGACGATATCGAGATCGACAACCAGATCGAGGTCCGCCATGACGATATCGCCCGGGTTAATCTCCTTCTGCCCGGAATGTGCCGCCAGGATCTTTTCTGTGATTGTTTGACCCATGTTGTTTTAAATCCCGTTTATTGCCGCACATGCGGTCCAAGGTGCGACCCGCTGCAATTGCGCCGCACCATGGTTGTTTCGAGTTTTGGCTCAACGCGTAGCCGCGTGGTCCCCAGTGTCACGAGAATTGGGTTGGGTAATCATCTTGTACCGCTACGCTGAGATTGAGTGATGGCTCCGCTGGCGCCAACCGGCCAATTGGCGCGCGATGGTAACACTATCTTTTGCCCAGACCAGGATCAGCAATCGTATTGGCAGTTCCAGATAGGTAACCAAACAATACCTGCACGATGATCTCCGTCATGATGGCTGAGCAGCGCCTACTCGGCAGCCGCAGTATGCGCGGGCTCTGGATTGAGCTCTTTGAGCCGCGGCATCACTTCTTTCCCAAACAGCCGGATGTTATCCATCGTATCGGCCTGGCTCAAATGCCCACCCTGGCCGAAGAACAGCAGGTGCCCGAAACCACCGACCCGGTCGTTGAACGCTTTGATCTGCTCGTAGACATCATCCGGCGTTCCGGCAAACACCGTATCCGACGCGAGAAACTGCTCGACCGTCGCCGTGCGCGCGTCGACCGGATTGCCTTGTTGATCCTTGACCAGTGAGTTTGTTGCCCCTTTCAGCATAGACACATTGGCCATCGTCGAATTGTAGCCAGGCGGGTTGGTGTAAGGCTCAGCAACGATGCCCGCAGTGCGCACATAGTCCGCGACTTGATCCGCGCGCCGCAGTCCTTCGGCCCTCGTCTCGCCAACGCCGATACAGGCAGCGAACGCAAACCGGTCCGGTCCGGCCTCCCAGCCAAGCTCGCGAGCGCGCCCGCGATAAGCATCGAACATCGGCTTCGCAACACTACCAGCTAGCAGTGTCGCGATAACATGGCCGCGCTCAGCTGCCATTACGCCGCTTGCGGCACTCAGGCCTGTCATCCAGACCGGCGGCGTCGGTTGCTGGATCGGCCTCGGCCAGATGTTGACCTTGCGATACTGAAAGTATTCGCCTTCCCAGCTAAATGGTCCATCCGTCGTCGACATCGCCTTGATGATCAGATCATGCGCCTCCCAATAGCGCCGCATCAGACGTGCCGGATTGGCGTTCGCCGGGTGAATCTCGTAGGGGGCGCCTTTGACCAGTCCCATCTCCAGCCGGCCGCCGCTCAGCACATCGAGCCACGCCATCTCTTCGGCGACACGCACGGGATCTGGCCGGTTCGCAATCGGATTACCAAGCGCCAGCAGTCGTGCCTTCTTAGTCTCGCGCGCAATGACTGAGAGCGCCATCGGCACTGAAATCGTCATGCATGTTGCCGTCGCGTGATGCTCATTGACCATGATATCGAGGCCTGCATCGTCGCACGCAGCAAACTCATCGAAATACCTGTGTAGCAGCTTGTGCGCGACATCGGGGTCGACATGCTCGCTCGGGAACTCTACGCGCAACGAACCACGTTTGATGCCTTCGTCCCAAGACGGGTGATAGGCCATCTCAGAAAAATACCAGACACGCATCGGTGCACCTCCAGGGTTCGAGCTTGTACTCAGTTTGCAAAATCGGTGACGTGTTTGACAAAAGCTTCCGCCTGCTCCCACGCCGGGTAATGCCCACAATCTTCAATCGTCTCGAATACCGCTCCCGGGATCTCGGCCGCCCAGGCCTTGCCATAAGCCGGCATCACGATGCCGTCGTTCGCGCCCCAGAGCATTAGCGTTGGCTTGTTGATCCGGTGCAGCCAATGCTTCAGCCGTGGACTGTGCATGTAGGGCTTCCAGCCGAACAGCGCTAACGCTTCGCGGCCTTGTACGATGCCGTGCAGTTCGTTGTCGGAAAGTTTCTTCGGATCAAACGGATCTCGTTTCGGGTTCGCCCACGCCTTGTCCAAAAATTCCTGCCGCGATAGTGAATGCATATCGGTGATGTCTCGCTCATCGCGACCGCCAATTTTGATGCCTAGCGGCGCGGTCAATACGATCTTCGCGAACGCATCCGTATTACGCACCGCCATCTCGGCGGCGATCCAACCGCCGAAACAGCTCCCAACGAGCACGGCGTCGTTGAGGTTCATCTGCTGCGCCAGATCGAGATAGAGATAGGCGAGATCATCAACGGTCCCGACCCAGTCCGGCAGTGCGGATCCACCCCAACCGGGATGCGCTGGCGCAATCACCCGGAAATTCTGGGCCAACAGATCGAGCCAAGTCCGATCCGCCCAAAGGCCTTCGCCGGCATGCAGAAAGAGTAGTGGTTGACCGGCACCGCGCTCTTCCATCTCCAGGTCAACGCCCGAAACAGTGATCTTCGCCATTTCCGGCCCTCGCTTTTGTCAAACTGGTGGTTCCAGAATGGTCCGCACCTGCGCTCAATTCAAGCAAGCACCGGATATCGCGCCCGGTGGTCGTTGCGGCTGTTACTGAGCCATGAAACTGCCTTCAGGAACGTCGGGACGGTTCCGTCACACGACCTCCAATAACGGCTATCAATCTGTAACTCAGGCGAATTGTGCGCAGCAATGTCAGGGCTCTCCAGATCCGAAGATTTACCACATCAGTGTCACGCAAGAGGCGCAGCATGTTCCGCGCTTCATCAATGCACAGTCGCAAAACGGATGTAGCCTCGTTTGGATGCACTGCAACGCACAAACTTCGCGACATGCACGGCGCGGTCTCGCGAATATTCTAGAATCTGAATGTTATATCGGGAACTCCTTTTGCTACATTGGATACCGTTTCCTTAACTTGTTTGTTGCGTCGATATAATGAGACCCGTGAACCAGCCGGTGAAATGCCGACGACAGTATCGCCCACCCAATCAGCCGTGTATTGCACGCCAAGCACCTCTTCTTGTGTATTGAATTTGCGTACGGGGAAACGACATACAATTGTTGATCCGCCGGAGACATTTGCCAGCTCTGCAAAGCTCGGCTTGATGAATGATGGGCTTGCCGCTGAACCATCAATCGTCATCTCAACTGTCCGCTCATCAAGCCAACTAGGAACGCGCACCCTGACGGCACCCTCCCGGCTCGGTGTAATTTCGAGCCGGCCTTCATGCGGCAACCAGCTGCGTACGACCGCATCCTTGGAAATGTGATTGATCAGCAGATTGACACTAAGGCCGTCGGCGTCGCTCGTCACAGCCTGTGTCCAAGCATTGAAGAGGCCGCGCACGCCTTGTGCCGAACAGCATGTGTATAGATCCCATTCGTGCATCACCTTGGAGAAAAGATCATTGGGTTGCGACCAACCAGCAAAGCCACCCACCGAGCGGCGGGCGACATCCTTGGTCGTTTCCCATTCTGGATCACTCTCATTTCCGGCACTGACTTCCAATCCTTCGAGGCTGACAAACTGTGACTCGAGAAGGTGGTTGCGCAAGAAACGTTCCGCTGTCTCCCAGTATTCCGGCCACCCACTTCGAGCGAGCCAGATCGCGGCTTCCATCATGTCGACAATGGCACACGTTTCGCAGCCGTGTGCGCGCGTCTCCACCAAACGTTCGGGAAACCAGCCAAAACTGGTGCCGCGTGTGCAAGCCTTATCGAAGACCTTTTTTCCCCAAGCCAATGCACTGGCATCGCCAACACTATGCCCATAGCGAATGACGCCGAGCATTGTGACCGCACGGCTATGGAAATGACCTTCGCGGAATTCCATGCCCGTCGCGAAACTGCCGTCGGGGAGATAGGCGCTTGAATGATGCATAACGTGGCGCGCATAGGCCCCAGCGAGATCCCGCGCATTGCGGTCGCCAAGCAGTTCCCACGTCTTTGTCAAGCCAAAGAGCAATCGACCGTTGGTATTTGCTGGGTCCGTCCCGAAACCAAGGATGCCCCAGTCACCGCGCGGCCATTCACCGGGCATGTATTCGACAGTTGGAAAGTAGGCAAAGCCCTCGCGCTTGATTGAGATATCCATCAATCCTTGGGTCAGTGCAAGTAAGTGCGTCTTTGCGCGTTCCGAACCGCCGACGAGGACGAGCGACAGCAGCCCGTTTATGACCGACCTTTGATAATGCATGTTTGCATGTCGAAAACTCCACGGGTTTTCCGGCGTGTAGTGCAAGCCGTCTTCATCAAAACCGGCGAAGAACTGCTCTACCAGTTCGGCGAGTTGATTGTCGCCCTCATTGCTGCCTGTCATGGCGCGTGCCAGCAACAACCCGTCAATGACCCGCGCCGTATGGTCCGAATAATCGAACTGGGTGTGGGCCATTCGCGGTGGCGAACCAGTGAGATCCGTCAAGCAGAACGGGAGCTGATTTTTTTCAGAATTGAGGCAGCCAAGCAGGCAGTTGATCGCGAGTCTTGCCCGGTCAGGCAGAAAAATCGTATCCGGCAGTTCGTGAGTAAGCATGAGTTGAGCGGGTCCCTCTACAATTTTGCGCCATAGAAACCCCCGTGGGCGTTACTCACGCAATCGCTGGAATTGGCCTGTTTTCGCCGCGGAGTGTCACGCGATGCATAATCCGGCGAATGTTGACATTATCGAACGGCTCAACCGAATGCATCGTGCAACGGTTGTCCCACATTATGATGTCGTGCGACTTCCAGACGTGACGATACACGAACCGCTCCTCGGTTGCGTGCGCGATCAAACGATCGAGCAATGAACGCCCTGCCGCTTCCTCCATGCCGACAATGTTGACCATTGTATGTGGCGAAAGCAGCAGGCATCGCTTTCGCGATACCGGATGGACCTGCACGAGAGGGTGCCTGACGGGGGGAAGGTCGTCGTATTGCCCTTGGTTTTTCTTTTTCGACAGTTCAGGCGATAGGCTCAGAATGTAGTCGTGATCGTGGATAACCCAGAGCGACTTGATCTGCTCTTTCGTATCCTCGTCCAGGGCGTCGTAGGCGGCATACATGTTGGCAAAGAGTGTATTGCCACCGGCGTTCGTGGTTTCGATACCGTGGAGGATGGAACCCTTACTTGGCACCTCGCGGAACGAGCTGTCGGTATGCCAGCGCCAGGACTGGCTGAGATACTGCCAGGCTGTCTCCTTGGGTGGAATGAGATTGTCTTGCTCGTCGACGTTAGAGACGCGGTAGATCTCACGGTGCTGCGATGCGCGATGCGTCAGCGAAGGGTGGATTTCGAGTTCACCAAAACGGCGTCCGAACGTAATGTGCGCCTCATCTGAAATATCCTGCTCCGGAAAAATCAGCAGCAGGTGTTTCATCCAGGCATCGTGAAGGCTTGCCAAAGTGCGATCATCCAATGGCTTTGCAAGATCAACACCACGGATTTCGGCGCCAATGAGCGGGTGCCGCTTGGTCAATTCAAGCTGAACAGCAGTTGAAGTCGCCATCTGATCGATCCGCATTGGTTCGTCTATGAGAACAGCACTGTGATTGACAAAGCAGCCTGTCCCAGGAAGCCTGATTACAACTTGGGAAGAATGAAACTTATACGTGCCAACAACAATCAATATCGAGATTGCTGCCATGTTGACGCTTACAAAATTACCGGCATTCGCCGCGATGGTCGACGAAAGGTCGCTCATTGGCACTGCGACACGGCACCATGGACCACAGACATGACGGAGTTGACGAAAGACGACGCCGAGCTTCCCGAACTGCGGTTCGTTGGACCGTTGGCCGGGACATTCGCCGTGCAAACAATGGTATCGATGGCGATGTTTGGCGTTGCCGTAATCGCTCCCGTCGCGGCGCCTGCCATCGGTGTGAAAGCTGAATTGATCGGTACATTCTCAGCAATCGCTTATGGCGTCGGCATGCTTGCTGGTCTTATGACCGGTGCGCTCACTGACCGCTTTGGTGCGATCCGGATCTGCCAAATGACTATGGTCCTGACCTTCTTCGGCGTCATCGCATTGACGGTGTCGACACCGCTCGCGGCAATCGCAAGCGCTATACTTCTCGGCATGAGTTATGGGCCGGTCAATCCCGCGAGCACACAGATCTTGGCGCGCGTCACCACCACCCGATCACGGGCATTCATTTTTTCAGTCAAGCAAACGGGCATGCCGGCTGGCGCCGCATTGGCCGGCGCCCTTTTGCCGCTGCTGATCCTTGCGTTCGACTGGCGCGTTGCCATCGCCGCCACAGGTGTTGTGGCGATGGTTGTCGCGCTTGGCATCCAGTTATTGCACAAACGGATCGACGCGATACGCGACACCAAGCGGCGGATCAACGTCGGCAACATTGCAGATCCTCTAAAATTGGTTTGGCAGTACCCTCGATTGCGCTGCCTCATGATCGTTGGCTACGTCTACGCCGGATCCCAAGTGGCCATCGCCACATTTTTCGTCATTCACCTCACCAGCGCGCTCGCGATGCCACTGGAAACTGCGGGACTGATTTACACAGCCCTGCAGATCAGCGCCATTGTCGGTCGTTTGCTTTGGGGTGGCATCGCTGGCCACCTTGTTCCTGGTGATCGGGTCCTGGTTGCGCTCGGATTTGCAACATCGATCTGCGCGGTCGTCGCGGGATTGTTCGATGCATCTTGGTCACTTTGGAGCATAGCGCTTGCAAGCGTCCTGCTCGGCATCACAAGCCATGGCTTCAACGGCGTGTTCTTCTCTGAATTCACGCGACATGTCACGCCCGAACAGACGGGCACTGCGGCAGGTGGGATGCAATTTGCCATGCTTGCAGGCGTGGACACTGTGCCGCTGGCCTTCGGATTGTTGATCACACTGACTCACAGTTATTTCGTCGCCTACTGTGCTATCGCCCTGGCAGTGTTCGCCACTGCGGCGTACGCAGCGGTCACTCTGACACCCCGCCATTCAGCCTGAATATTGTTGCGCGTTCGGCTTGCCAGCGAGGTATATTGATACCCCCACCAGCCGGCAGTGCTGACGTGCAAGCAGCGCGAGGCGCAAGCATGGTGACGCAGTAAATGGGCAGCCATGTCGCTTTGCCTACGACGCTACTCCCATGACCTGGAAGTGATCAGGCCATGGCTACCGCCCCATGCCCGACTTCTGCTTATTGATCGTCGCTGCCGTTGGGACGGTTGCCGCTCAGTTGGTTGCGATGAGGATGCCTCCCATTGCGGCAAGCATGACCAGGATAACTTTACCGAAAGTTGCATCATTCATCTTGTGGTAAAGCGGTGTGCCAATCAAAATGCCCACGATGACGCTTGGGGCAGCCCAAGTGGAGACCGTGAGAACGCGTTCATTCACCAGTCCGGCGCTTGCGAACGATACGACACTCATGACGACGACTGCATAGTTGAGTGGCTGATAGACGCATCGTTGTTCATCCTTCGACCAGCCACGCATGCCGCACCACATGCTGAAGATCGGTCCGGGTAGGGCCGTTGTTCCACACACAATCCCACCAATCGTACCAAGGCCACCATCTGCGAGCTTCGCCCGCCAGCCCGCCAGCCCGCCAGCCCGCCAGCCCGCCAGCGGAATGGTATAGCGCGACAGCAAAAACAACCGGGTTGTCGCAAACAGGATCAAGAATACGCCAATACCGAATTTCATTTGTTCGCTTGTTAGAGTAACCAACAGCTGCGTGCCAATCGGCAATCCGACAGCCGCACCAATTGCAGAAGGCAGGATCCGATTGAAATGAAATCCTGACGTACGGGCCACATAGCCGGCAACAAGAAGAAGACGCCGGCCAGCATTAGCGCAGGGACCGCAACCGTTGGTTCAAGAAACAGCAGCCAAACGCTCAAAACCACGGGACCACCGCCAAATTCGGCAACACCTACGACCAAGCCGCCAGCAACGGCACCACTGATCAATAGCATCAAAATCTCAGTGGTGAACATTGGCTCGCCCGAAGACCATGCGGTGCGCAATATTGGATAGGGCCAGCCGTCGTGCCCCGATGAATGCTGAGGAGAACCCGCCGCTACACGCCCAGCAGCCTGCGCTGGAATCGGCAGTGGATCCGCAATGGGTTCTCGACTATGCGCGGCTTACGGGGTTGAGTTTTGTAACAGTCGACGATGCAGAACCAATCGCGCAATCGATTGGCCCTCAGATGACGCAACTGCAACAGGCGCGCGGATTGATTGAAGCTGGCATGGAGCCTCCTGTCCGACCAGTGCGGCACAGCCACTTTCACTGATTTGCACGACCGAAGCGTTTCACTCCGGTAAGCCATGCGCGTTAGAAGGCGCGCGCCTGCATCCCTTCCTGGTAGTGCTTTAGATACTGGCCGACGAAATCATACCCGACGAATTGGCTGTAGGCCTCGGCGAGTTGTTTTGTGACCGGTCCCCACACCTGGTCTTTCGGGCCGATCTCGACGCCGTTGATTTTCGTAACGGGGCAGATACATAGCGACGTCGAGGTGAGGAACACTTCATCGGCGGTGTAGCTGTCGTAGAGGTCGATATCAGTTTCCGTGACCGGAATGCCGGCCTCGCGCGCAAGATCAACTACCGTCTGCCGGCTGACGCCTGGAAGTACGAATTTCTCGCGCGGCGTCAACAAAGACCCACTACGAACTGTAAAAATGTTCGATCCCATTCCTTCTGCGAGGTTGCCGTTGATGTCGAGCAGCACCGCCCAAGCTTCAGGGTCGCTGCTTTGGACTTCCTGGTTGGCGACAATCATGTTGAGGTAGTTGTGCGTCTTGGCGCGCGGCGTGAGAGATTCGGGCGGTGTGCGTCGGTGCGCGGGAACAACAACGCGGATGCCTTCCATGAACAGCTTGGCGCGCTGCATGAGAGGCAGAGGCACACACTCGAGCACTACATTGGGTCCGTGATAGTCGAGATTGTCTCCGGCGACTTCCTTTACGCCTCGGCTGATGCGCTGGCCGATCCAGTAGTCGTCATCGGCACCGAGGAGGTGGCGGTTGTGCTCGAAGAGTTGCTCGGTCAACGCCGTCATGCGTTCGGGGCCAAAGCCGGGGTCAATGCGCAGGTATTTCAGGGACCGATAAAGGCGATCGACATGCTCTTTCACCTTGAACAGTTTGTGATTGAAGCTGCGGGTCATGTCGAAGCAGCCATCGCCATATACCCAGCTCAGGTCGCGGAACGGAATTTTCACCTGGTTCTCAGGCATGAAATCGCCGTTGAACCAGGCCACTCGTTCATTGCCGCGTTCGACCATTACCGGGATCCTCATTCTTGTTTGCCGCTTCAACTTTGTCTGCCGCGTCTCGATTGCTTCATTGACCTGCCCGGCGGCTTCCGAACCCGCCGAACACCGAATTGCACGGTTACCGAAGGGTTGTTCGAATAGACTGAGGCTAGCACTTGCCTAGTTGAAAGCAACTACCTTCAAACAGTCAGTACTTTCACAAAACGGCGACCTCTGGCAAGCGACCGACATTCATATGAGCATTGACGTCTGGAAATTGATCACAGCGGCCGTGGGGCACATAAGCCGCTCAGCTTGTTGATCTACGCTTGACCGCGAACACCTGCCAGCGCGCATTGGCTGCTTCCTCACCGAAAGCTGATCGTATGCTACTAGCTTAACCATCTCAAATGAGCCTCTGCTGCGCAATGCGGATTGCCTCTCATCGTGATCACTCACTCTAGAAATGAGGAGTTGATCCATGAAAACGATCAGAGAAATCATTCGACCACGTAAGGAATCCGAACCCTGGAACAAGGGCAAGATCATTGGGCAGAAACCACCACTCTTGCCCAAACATGTCTGGGCCATTCGGACGAAGCTTCAGATGGACGCGCGGGTCCGCGATCTTGCCCTGTTTAACCTGGCGATCGATAGCAAGCTACGTGGGTGCGATGTCGTTCGATTGCGCTTGGAGGATGTCGCACCGAATAGCTACACCATCGAGCGAGCCATCATTCGTCAGCAAAAGACAGGTCATCCGGTCAAGTTCGAATTGACCGAGCAAACACGTTGCTCGGTAGATGAGTACTTGAGATCTGGTGGTCGAGACTTTCAAGGTTGGTTGTTTCCGGGGCGCGGCGCCCCGGCAAACCATCTGACGACAAGGCAATACGCTCGTCTCCTGGGACAGTGGCTTGAGGCTGTTGGCCTCGACCCAACGCTTTAAGGTACGCACTCACTCCGGCGCACAAAGGCGACGCTGATCTACAAACGCACTGGAAATCTTCGTGCGGTCCAGTTGCTGCTTGGTCATACGAAGATCGAGAGCACGGTCAGATACCTCGGTATCGAGGTGGACGACGCTCTTGAGATCTCTGAGAAGATAGACATCTGACGCGAATTGGACGGAGCAACGTGCTCCGTCCGTTGTAATGATCGATTTGGTTCACTCGTTTGAAATCTGCGGCGGGTCGGACACAACATTGCGCTGCAGTCGTATCTGGAACGAAGGCTTCGTCTACAAGGTGTTCTCCAGCTCCGCCTAAATTCATAGAGCTCTCATCCGTTCATCCTTGCCGGGTCCATGCTTCTCTTCGAGGTTAAAGCATACCCACAGCATGATGGCACGAGAAGCTCGATCCGTTGCCGAGGGCTGTTGCAAGGGCGAGGAGTTCTTCGCCTACGAAGATGGCGCCATCGCGAAAGCGCGGAGCGGTTTCGATCGCCACGCTTTCATCTATGGTCTCGACAGGAATATCTACATCTGCCCGGCGAGCCAGCACCTGGACTACCAAACCACGCGCGAGGAAGCTGATAGAAAATATAACGGCGGATCTATGCCGGAGTGAACAACAGGACTGCACGCCCTGGGTAACCATCCAAGCCGCAGTTCTTGAGTGCATCCCGCAATTCTGGGCTGCAGATACTCGGCTGGTTAACGAAGCGCGCACGTCATTGGCATTCAGGACGGCATGCATTGTCGCACTACGAAGCCCTTCGTCCCCCAGACGGCGAAGATCAGCCCAGGCGCGCACGAACATGCCGAAATTACCATGAAAGGCGACCATGCGGCCGATCGCATGCTCCGGCGTTACGAGCCCGTAGACGGATTTCCCTTCGCCCGAACCCTGCGATCTTTCGACGATCGGTCCGGACAGAAACGGCGCAAGCGCCTGGCTGGCGCCAACCGGCCCCGAGCCCGGACCGCCGCCGCCGTGCGGTGTCGCAAACGTCTTGTGCAGGTTGAAATGCATAAGATCGATGCCGAAGTCGCCCGGTCTGGCGATCCCGGTCAGCGCGTTCAGGTTGGCACCGTCGCCGTAGACGAGGCCGCTGCATCCGTGAACAAGCTGGACCAGCTTTTCGATCTGCTCTTCGAACAGGCCCAGCGTGTTGGGATTGGTCACCAT
Source organism: Hyphomicrobiaceae bacterium (assembly GCA_049116495.1). Classification (GTDB taxonomy): domain Bacteria; phylum Pseudomonadota; class Alphaproteobacteria; order Rhizobiales; family Hyphomicrobiaceae; genus CAJQQK01. The sequence goes on from JAGDYV010000022.1 coordinate 44,719, forward strand.
GATACCGACGAGACGGTCGTCACAGGCCGTCTCCACCGCCTTGAGATCAACGTTGCCACGCTCATCCGAATTTCATGCCGCCGAGTTAAACGCGATGCACAATCGCAAGAAGTGCTTGAGTTGATGGATTGTGACCTTAAAGCCTCGAAATCAAAGTAGATGGTTTCGATCAGCGATGGTGCCCCCAAAAATCGTACAATCGGCAGGGCCTGAGCACCAGGCACGAAAAAAGATGGCGTTCGGTGCTACTGCCTGAACTGCAAATATCGATTGGGCAGCGCATAAGAATGTGATCGAGCACCGGTTAGCTTGCTGATCTCAACTCCGTAGTTGGTGTGGCTGCCTGGAACAGACGGGTGCTGAAGGACGGGGCCCGGATCTATCGACAACTCCCTCATCTGGCGTTGTGCACCCTCATGAAAGGGGTCGATCTTAAGTGTCATTTTGAAGTCTGATATCGCCTCTGCAATTCTTCCCTTTGTTCGATAAACAACCCCTCGATTGACATAAGCTTCAGCACTGCTGGGATTAATCGAAATTGCCGATGTTAGATCAGCGATCGCGGCATCTGATGAACCGCGCATGAAGTGCACGACGGCGCGGCCAATATAGGGTGCCTCCCAGTTCGGCTTGACTTTCATGGCGCTTTCGAAATCAACTTCGGCGCGATCAAATCTCATTTCGAATACGTGAGCATAACCGCGATTGAAGTACGGCATCTCGAAGTTCGGGTCCAACTGTATAGCCTTGTCGAAGTCATTGATCGCTCGGTCGACTTGTCGCAAAATGACAAACCCCATGCCGCGATTATTATGCGCTCTCGAAAGTCCTTTTTTTAGACCCGTTCCTGATTCAATAAGCCGCGTACAGGCGGCAATTCTTCCAGGCAGGTCCTGGCCTTCGCAGATTTCGACATCGCCTGCAGCGACCCGCGACGTCACCAACGCACATAGGACGAAGGTTGCGACATTGCCGAACAGCATTCGATAATTCATGAAAACCTCGCGTGCCGGTTCGCATCCACAAATTGCGGCAACCAACATTAGCAAGATCAACGAATCTGAAGTTGATCCAGCTCAAGGTGCAAGTCTGGAAATCAGCGGCGTTTATCCCTTCTGCCAGGAAATCCGAGCCGGCAGTTTTTTACAATCTCTATGATTTCCGTAACCCTAAGGTTTCGCCAATAAATTGCTGTCAGGCGGCCGCGGCGATCCACAGCGAAGTTTGAAGCGCTTATCGAAATGCTTCAGGGGCTAATTGAGCCAAGGGTTCATCACCGTTACTTTTCCAAGCGGCCCCGCAAATAGACTGCGGCACCTGTTAGCGTCGCAAGCTGAGGATAATCGGCCTCCGGTATGTCGATGCCAATTGCCTTGTGCAGCCCGATGACGAAATTGAGGAAATCCATTGAATCTAACTCGAACTGCTCGGTGAAGGGTTCACCGGGCATGATTTCCTCGCCTTCGAGGTCGGGCGCCACATCAAACAAGGTACGCTTGATCAGGTCGCGAAGCTCGTCGTTCGTCATAGCGTCTCTGGCTCCTGCAGAACGGCATCAAGGCGATTGAGGAACCGGGCAGCCGCGCGGCCATCGCTGACCCGGTGATCACCCGCGACCGTGACATGCATGACGCGGCGTATGACCACCGAACCCTCCACGACCCATGGCCGTTCTCGAACCGCGCCGCATCCGATGATCGCGACCTGCGGCGGATAGATGACGGGTTGCAAGGTGTCGGCTGTGCCTTCACCAAGAATAGACACAGTGACTGTCGGATCGCTCATTTCAGATCCTCGAATACGACCGGAGCGGACGCGCGCAACCAGATCACGCAGGTGCATCATGACCTGGTCCAGACCGAGCTGATCCACGTCGTGGATGGCAGGCGCGACGAGACCACCGCCACGGATCGCCGTGAGAACGCCGACATGCAAATGCGGGTTCGTTCGATGCACCCCATCCTCATAGGTTCCATTGAGCACGGGCGTATGTTGTAACGCAATCGCGGTGGCTTTCAGGAGTGGCGCCGCGTAGAGCAGACGATCGGCAACGCTGCGCTTGGCGTTGACGGTCTCAAACCATTCATAGAACGTTGTTACGTCTAGAATACTTGATACATAGTAATGTGGGATTTCCCGTTTGGAACGGGCCATCGCGCGGCCGATCGCTTGGCGCATGGCTTCACGCATAGTTGCCGGCGCGCGCACTATCGATTCGGACTGGTCCTCCTTGACAGTAGCAATCGGCGCTGCGGCTGCCGCCTCCACTTCGGCAATGCCGATCACTTGGCCGGGACCGGCACCTAATCGCTGGATGTCTATTCCCAACTCGTGCGCGCGCTTGCGAGCCGCCGGCGAGATCCGTTGCGACCGGGCAGCGGGCGCTGGAGAGGGCGTTACGTCGACGGTGCACGACTGAACTGGTTCACCGATCCGGGGCAAGGCACCCGATCCATCGCTCGATACGCCGTCCAGATATGCCAGCACCTCGCCAACAGTGACGGTGGTGCCCGGCTCGACGACATGCTCGGCCATCATGCCGGCATCGAAGCATTCAATCTCAATGGCGCCTTTGACGGTTTCGACAACCGCGACGATATCTCCGCGAGACACGTCATCGCCAGGTGCTTTCAGCCATTCCACCAGCGTCCCGCCTTCCATATCGGCCCCGAGCGAAGGCATCTTGAAGGCTTTCATTGGCGCAGCGCCTTCTTAACTGCCGCCACGATGCCTTCGCTGCTTGGCAGCGCCGCGCGCTCGAGGTGGCGTGCATAGGGGATAGGGGTTTCGGCAGTGCAGACGCGCTCAACAGGCGCGTCGAGATCGAAGAACGCACCTTCCATGATCTGTGCGCTGATTTCACCGGCGAGACTCCCCGTCCGCCAACCCTCATCGACGATCACGGCACGATGCGTCCGCTGAACGGAATCCAGCACGGTTGGCATATCGAGGGGCCTGAGCGATCTAAGGTCGATCACCTCGCAAGATATCTGATCCTCTTGTAGTTGGTTTGCAGCATCGAGCGCCTTCGACAAACTGCCACCATACGTGATGACGCTTGCATCCCTTCCCTCTCGGCGCACGATGGCACGGTCGATGTCCACGGCATAGCTGTCAGCAACAGGGATTTCCGCTGTCATGTTGTAGAGCAAAGCATGCTCAAACATGATCACCGGGTCTGGATCATCGAGCGCGGTCGCCAGCATACCGCGTGCGTCCGCGACCGTGGCAGGCGCCACGACGCGAATGCCGGGCACGTGCGCATACCAGTTCTCCAAACTGTGCGAGTGCTGGGCTGCAAGCTGACGGCCGGCGCCGGTGGCCATGCGGATAACCAACGGCACCGAGAACTGGCCGCCTGACATGTGCCGCAACGTAGCGGCGTTGTTGACGATCTGGTCGATACACAACAGGCTGAAGTTGACGGTCATGACTTCGACGATCGGCCGCATCCCACCCAGCGCTGCGCCTATTCCAGCACCAGTGAACCCGGATTCGGAAAGTGGCGTATCGCGGATACGCGCTTCGCCAAACTCATCGATCAAACCCTTCGAGCAGGCATAGGTGCCGCCGTAAAGACCGACGTCTTCGCCCATCAGAAGTACGCGTTCGTCGGTCATCAACGCCTCACGCATGGCCTCACGAACGGCGTCACGATAGCTGATCATTCGTGTTTCGGTCATCGTCCGGCTCCAACGGCAACGACACGCGACGTCATGACGTCCCGGGCCAGATCCTCGACCGGTTCCCACGGCGCATCCTCGGCAAAGGCCACCGCGTCACTGATCACTCGCTCAGCTTCGGCTTCCAGAGCATCGTAGTCAGCGTCGGATAGGAGTTGCCGCTCGGCAGTCCAAGCCTTGAAGGAGACCAGTGGGCCGCGCTTCTTCCAGGCGTCAACCTCGGCCTTGTCGCGATAGAGTTCGGGATCAAACATCGAGTGGGCGCGGAAGCGATAGGTGTTGCTTTCGATGAACTGCGGCCCCTCGCCGGCTCGGATCTTCCGCGTTGCTGTCCTCGCAGCTTCCTCGACGGCGAGGACGTCCATGCCGTCGATCTCCTCGGCAGGAATACCATAGCTGCGCGCATGGGTATGTATTTCCGTGACAGATTCCGATCGCGCCAGTGACGTCCCCATTGCATAGCCGTTGTTCTCGCAAACAAACAGAACTGGCAATTTCCACAATGCAGCTAGATTAAGGGACTCGTGGAATTCTCCCTCTGCCGCAGCGCCTTCACCGAATAGGCAGCATGTAACGCGAGGACGCCCCTGCATCTTGTCTGCAAGCGCCAAACCGACCGCGAGCGGCAGGCCGCCACCGACGATAGCGAAGCCGCCATAGAACCGATGCGCCGCATCGCAGATGTGCATCGAGCCGCCGCGGCCACGGCTTGAGCCGGATGCCTTGCCATACATCTCGGCCATTACGGCACCTGGATCGAGGCCACGGGCTAGCGCGTGACCATGCTCGCGGTAGGTTGCGACAATGGCGTCTTCCGACTCAAGTGCCTGCATGAGCCCGACGGCGTTTGCTTCCTCGCCAATGTAGAGATGCAGGAAACCGCGAATCTTCTCGACGCTGTAGAGTTCGGCACACTTTTCTTCAAACCGACGGATCAGGATGATCTGACGCGCGAGTTCCAGGAGATGATCGCGCCCGATGTCAACGCTATCGTATGATGTCTTCATTGCGTGCCTCTCTCTAGCGTTGAGAGATCACCTTCGGGCAGCCCCAATTCATGCGCTTTCAACAGCCGGCGCATGATTTTTCCGGATCGCGTCTTGGGAAGGTCATCACGGAAATCGATCTGGCGTGGCGCCACCGCCGGTCCCAGCCGCTTGCGCGCATGCGCCATCAGATCGCGCCGCAACGGGTCGCTCGGTTCGTGTCCCGGTCTCAGGGCAACGAACGCTTTGACGACTTCCATCGCGACAGGATCGGGAATGCCGATGACGGCGGCTTCCGCGACAGCCGGATGCTCCATCAGGATGCTCTCGACTTCAAAAGGACCGATCAGATGGCCGGCGCTCTTGATAACGTCATCAGCGCGGCCAACGAACCAGTAGTATCCATCACTATCCCGTCGGGCGAGATCACCTGTCATATACCAGTCGCCAACGAAGCATTTCTCATAACGTGCCTGTTCATGCAGATAACCTCTGAACATCGACGGCCAACTGCACTTCAGTGCCAACTCGCCCTCGACGTCGGGCGTATCGATAATCTCGAAGCGCTCTCCGTCTTGACGAACGACGGCGGCTTCGACGCCCGGAATGGGCCGGCCCATTGAACCTGGTTTGATCGCCATTTCGGCGTAGTTGGCGATCATGATGCCGCCTGTCTCCGACTGCCACCAATTGTCGTGGATCGGTAGCCCGAGGACATCCTGTCCCCACACGACGGCTTCCGGGTTAAGCGGCTCACCCACGCTGGAAATGAAACGTATATGCGAGAGGTCATAAGATTTGGGTAGCGCGTCGCCGGCCTTCATGAGCATGCGAATTGCGGTTGGCGCGGTGTACCAGACGTTCACCTTCTGCTCAGCCAATACCGCATACCAGCGCGCTGCGTCGAACTCCTGCTCATCGGAGAGCAAGGTACAGCCGATTGTGAGCGGGGCGATAATGCCATATGACGTGCCCGTCACCCAGCCCGGATCGGCAGTGCACCAGAAGATGTCATCCTCACGCAGATCCAGTGCGGACTGAGCTGTGGCGAAATGCGTTACGACGGCCTCATGAACATGCATCGCACCTTTCGGCTTACCGGTCGTGCCGGAAGTGAAATGCAGCGTCGCAAGGTCATCGCAGCGCGTCATGGCAGCCTCAAAGGTCGCATCGCCGTCGGCGAGCAAATCGTGGAACGAGTGGCCCTGCGCACTACTATCGGTCAGAATGACGTGCTCGAGACTGGGTAGCTGATCACGAACAGGTGCGATCTTGCGCCGATACAGCCGCTCGGTAGTGACCAAGACCTTGGCCTGCGCGATTTCCATTCGCGACTTTGCTGGCTCGGGGCCGAAAGCCGAAAAAAGCGGACAGAAAACCGCGCCGAGTTTCCAAGTTCCAAGTGCCGCGACATAGAGCTCCGGAACGCGACCGAGCAAACTGAATACGACATCGCCTTTTTGGAGGCCAAGGCCTTGCAAGGCACTGGCAAACTGGCCCGATTGCCGCGAAAGGTCCTGGTAGGTGAGACGGCGCTCGCGACCACTTCTTGGCAGCCAAAGCAGCGCCGTCTTGTCACCAAGACCTCGGCGCACCTGGGCATCGACGGCTACGTCTGCGATGTTGATCGTGTCAGTCTGTCTTCCGCTCGCTAATTCACTTCGCACGTCACGCCAGGTGAAAGCGCCGCAAGTTTTTTCGTAGTTATCCAGATTGGTTCCCGAGGCGACCCGATCCTGTGGTTTTTCGATTTTCGGCATTTCCATGACCGACTCCTGCCCCCGGAGTAGAAACTGTAAGGCAGTGGTTCGCGCTTCATCATTGATGCCGATCAATGTGTAACCTAATGGTCGGTTGGAACCTCATCATGCGAAATTTGCTCATTCGATCAAAATAATGGTCGTTGAGGCGCTCTGCGCCGTATTAACGGAGTCAGCGGAAGCCGGACGCTACAGAAAAAGTCAGCAGGAGCAGGATCGACTGCTCAGAGTTCGATTGAAGGCCCCAAAGATCGAGACTCTTTGGCGTTACTGAGAGGAGCAAGGTATGACTCGCCAGAGGTGCCAGCCAAGACGCACACGGCTTGAGAATTATGAGATGTACGAAGTTCCGCTTATCTCGGCGCCGCAGTGTCGAGCATTGTTGGCGCACCTTCCGATCGCATCCGGTCACCGGCTTCTGGACGTTGCGTGCGGTGCAGGCGTTGTCGCACGAGAGGCCGCCTACATGGTCGGAACGAAAGGCACAATTATAGGTCTTGATTTAAATGAAGAAATGCTGCGCGCCGCCCGGCGAAATGCGCCAACGAGCAGTGCAGAGCTGGAATGGCGGCATGGAGATGCACAACACCTTCCATTTCCAGACAACCATTTCGACATCGTCGTGTGCCAGCAGGGCTTACAATTCTTTGAGGAAAAGCTTTCTGCATTGTCGGAAATGCGTCGAGTCCTTGAACCAGAAGGATGGGTAGGCTTGTGCGTTTGGCGCGGAATTGTAGAAAGTCCACTTCATCACGCAGCTGCAAAGGCGTTTGTGCGGCACGTTGACAAAAAAACCGCAGCGTTGCTCCACACACCGTTTTTCTTTGATGATGCCGACGCACTAAACTCGTTGATGTCCAGTGCGGGTTTCGCCGGGATCGAAATCTGGGCCGCCGTCGAAACGATCCTCATTCCAGAGCCCGAGACAGCCGTACCTGCTCTCCTCGCGAGCAGCCCCGCGGGGCCGATGTTTGCGGGATTGAATGGTAAAACTCATACTGCGATAATCGTTGAGGTTCTGGCAGCGCTTGAACCGTACCATACGGGAGATACCCTTGCAGTGCCGCAAGGGGCCTACCTCGCCTTGGCGCAAAAGCCACCCGGTCTGTCTAGCAATTGATTGATGTGCGCCTGGCCTGATCAAGTGTGACCAAGAGCAAACAGATTGACCATTTCGACCAACGACCCGGCGAAATTCGCTTGCCATTCGATCCGGCAGAGATTGCAGGGGACGCAACCGTGATCTTCATCGGTCGCGTCCGGTCGCCCTGGCGCACAAGGGCTGAATGTCCAAGAAACATCGCGCAAGCGAGGGACCTTATCGTCGCAATGCCCACGGCATCGTTCGCAACCGGCGGAAGTGTTTAGCTTGCGCTCTCCCGCCCGACCCAATCCAATAGCTGCAGCAACCGTTCGTGTCTTGGACATCGGCGCGCCAAGTGGCACGGTAACAATCGATGCGATCGATTGTGTTGATGGGACACCGTTACTCGATGTCAAGCCGTGGCTGGAGATCGCTGACGTGCCACATTACCCCTAACATGGTGGCTCGCGGTTGGATTATGTCGGTATGTATTGGCGTCACGTGCGCTGCAAAGCGATGGTCGAGAAAATATGAAGGAGCCATCATGGCGAAGCAGAACGGTCCTTTGTGGAAACCTCTGTAAATGCGGGTAACTTCATGAACCATGCATCAATCGATTGACAACTGCTGCGTATCGCGCAATGCAGCATTCGACAGCGAACCCCTACATCAGCACTAAGAATTCACGGATATCAATGCAGAAGTTTCTCATTGTTTTCGGCTTGATACTTGTCGCGCTCGGCGTGCTTTGGCCGCTGGTCACCAAGCTTGACCTCGGGCGCCTTCCTGGCGATATCGTGATCGAACGCGATGGCTTCCGGTTCCATCTTCCGCTTGCCACATCGTTGCTTACCAGCGTCGTTCTGTCTCTTATCCTTTGGTTGTTAAATCGATAGCCGTCGCAGCATGTCAGCCAACTCGTCGGTAGCAACGAACCCGGTGCTTGCAGCAAAGCATCCGATCCGTCGCTAACCATGCTCCCGGACGCGACTGGCACCAACTCTGAAGATCGGAAAAGCTAAGCAGAACCATGATCGACGGCCTTGGCGGTTCCAGCAAGTTCTGGGGATTAGCCAAGCGTAGGTGCCCGTTCTATGCATTCTCTCGAAAATAAGACTGCCGAAGCCGATGGTGCCCGCGCATTCCAATTGTTCTGCACGCCGACACTGTCGAGCCATCGCACGAAAGACCACGATAGCCTTGTCGAACGTGCCCGCTATCATCTCCGGTCAGCCGAGAGCTGCCGCCTCAAGACTTCCATTTGCGAAATCGAAACCCACCGCTTTTTGCCGGACACCGAGCCTAAAGCAGACGTTCTACTGGTTCACGGCTGGACGGGAGAGGCCGCCTTCATGGGGGCGTTCGCCGAACGCCTGAGACGAGGCGGCTACCGGGCGGTGTTGATGGATATGCCTGCGCACGGCGAAAGTGAGGGCTCCGAGGCAACGCTTTTCGAGTGCGCCCAAGCCATTCTGGAGGTTGCCGAGGCTATGGCGCCGGTCCGCTTTGCCTTAGGTCATTCGATCGGCGCACTGGCACTGCTCACTGTTGGCGAAGGTCACTATCCACTACCTCGTAGCTATCCGTTCGAGGCCTACGTCCTCATCTCCATGCCCGACGCGTTCGGCGATGTGACGCTGGAATTCGGGCAGGCGTTGCGTTTGAGCCCAGCAGCGCAGCACGCTTTCGAGCGCCGCCTTGAGGCAATTGCCGGACGCTCGATTTCCGATTTTTCAGGCACCGCCCTGCTCAACGCGGTCAATCGTCCCGCCCTGCTCATGCATTCTCGAGATGACACCGAGGTGCCGTTCACATGCAGCGAAAGTATGGTTGCTGCGTCTGCGGCGGCCTCAATGAAGGCGTTTGACGGTCTTGGCCATCGCGCGATACTCTACACGCCGCCGGTCATGCGGGCCGCCCTGAACTTCATCGATGCGCACTTGAACCGCGGTTAGTGTCGGCGTTCAACCAGCGTCAATGCCACGACGCCGATGACGACAAGAAGCACGGGGACCTCGCATGTTGTCGTAGAGCTTTCATGTGGAGCTCAGTCCTCACAGGTTCGAGCGCCTTTGGCGCAGATAGACGAGCCAGTACACGGCGCCGACCATGAGGCTGCCGCCGATCAAGTTCCCGATGGTGGCAACGATGATGTTATGAGCCGCCGCAGTAAGCGTAACCGCAGCGTAGTCATCAGCCGCTTGTCCAATGGCTGACCAGAACTCAACCGAGGCGCCAGCCTTGATCCCGAGGGCATACGGCAGAAAGTAGAGATTGGCGATCGAATGCTCAAAGCCCGCGGCAACGAACGCCGTAACCGGCGGAACGATCACCATGACCTTGTCGGTTGTGCTGCGCGCGCCGAAAGACATCCACACGGCGAGGCAGACCAGGACGTTGCAGAGGAGCGCGAGGAAGAAAAGCTCGACGGTCGGCAAAGCGACTTTGGCATTGGCGATCGATAGTGCCGCTTGTCCGACCGCACCGCCGGCAAAACTGTGTTGGCCAGACAGGAAGACGAGAAGCGCGGTGCCAACAGCCCCGATCATGTTACCGACATAGACGAGGGCCCAGGCACGCAGCAAGGAATACAGCGTGATGCGCCGGCTGGCGCATGCCACGATCATCAGCGAGTCCCCGGTGAACAACTCTGCGCCGCCGACAATCACGAGAATGAGGCCAAGTGAAAAGACCAACCCGCCGAGAAGTCTTGTGACCCCCCAAGGCAGATCACTAGCCCCCGTGGCGACAACCGTCATAAACATCGCCCCGAGCGCGATAAAGGCACCAGCCAGGATACCGAGAACCAAAAGAGCAAGCGCATCGCGGCCGGCTTTGGTCGTTCCAGCCGCCTCACATGCCAGCGCCATGTCTTGAGGCATCAGGCTATCGATTGCGCCGCGCCAGGATTGTCCGGTTGTCGCCTCGTTCATCCGCATTCCAGCTCGTACTTCGCTACTTTTCGCAATGGCTCTCGCCAATTGAACCCGTTCCCCGTCAACGTCCCTGAGACAGCTTGCTGCGAATCACGAACGGAGGAATTTGAGATCATCGTCGCCATTGTTGAGCGAAGATGAAATCGAAATCCAGGCCGCAATCATCTGCCGGACAACGTGCCTCTAGAATCTTCTTCCCGCGCGGCATGGACGCGCCCGAGCCCGGCAACGTTCGCGGCCGCGATAGGACCAACAGCCATAGCTTTTATTTCGCGATCGCCACCATTTGTTATAGCGTCGCCCATAACGCCTTCGGGCTTTGCGTTTCCAAGCAACTCGTGCGCTTCTACGCGCTCCTATAAAGGTCCGCCGCCAGGGTCCAAGTGCAGAGATACTGGCTCTTTTGCAGACCCTCGCTTCCGCAGAAGTCGCTTCAAATGAAACAAGTGAAACGGCGACAATCGCGATCGCTGCCAATTTTCCAATCATGGTAACCCTCTAGTGTTTGCACTGCCTCTACCCAGGCAGCAAACGTCTGCTTAACGACGTCCATCATCTTTTCTGAACGTGCTGCGCCACACAGTGAGAGACAGTCAGATTGTCGACTTTGACTTTGATCAATACGGGAGACAACAAACAGCCGCATCGGCCATCACGAAATGCGACACCGAGGATGACCGAGGAACAGTTGTGCAATCGGTCTCATTCGGATGCGATTGAATGTCTTCCAACGGCCTCAATTCAACGATCAAGCAACCAACACGCTTCGACGTTTGGTTGCTCATTGGCCTCAAGCGGCTGTCCTACTGACGACAGGATCGCGTCTGTTTTGCAAGTAGAGTAAGCGGATTGAGCTGTAGCCCTCGCTTTTGCAGCGCCTAGCACCCTGGCTCTCTCTAACAACGTGTTCGCCTGCAAGTGTCATTCGTATCGACATCGCCTTTGCGGCATCATAGTTTCTCAGATGACTGTCCACGATCTTCGTGGAGGCTTTTCCCAGCCAACCAAAGGGGAGGTCGCCTTGCCTGATAAGATCATAACCGCAGCTGCGGCAGCCGCATTGGTTCATGACGGAGATGTTGTTACGACCTCAGGATTTGTCGGCATTGGCGTGCCCGACGAACTTCTAGCTGCCCTGGAGGAAAGGTTTCTTGATACCCGATCGCCAAGACATCTAACCCTGCTCTTTGCCGCCGGACAAGGTGACGGCAAATCTCGCGGCTTGAACCGCCTCGGCCATAAGCACCTGCTGAAACGCGTGATCGGAGGACACTGGGGCCTGATCCCTAAGGTAGGAAAACTTGCAACCCTCGGTGAAATTGAAGCCTACAATCTGCCGCAGGGTGTGATCAGCCATCTCTATCGCGACATCGCTGCCGGCAAGCCAGGCACGCTCACGCACGTTGGGCTCGGTACCTTCGTCGATCCGCGCATTGATGGCGGCAAGATCAATGATCGCACCTGCGAAGACCTCGTCGAGCTGACCACCATCGGCGGCGCGGAGTATCTTTTCTACAAGGCCCCTTCCGTACAGATCGCGCTCTTGCGCGGCACGACAGCAGATCCTGCAGGCAACGTGTCGATGGAGCGCGAGGCGCTCATCATCGATAACCTCTCACAAGCCATGGCGTGCAAGAACTCCGGAGGCATTGTCATTGTCCAAGTCGAACGTATTGCTGCACGCGATTCCCTCAACCCACGACAGGTCGCTATACCCGGCGCACTTGTTGATGCAGTAGTGGTTGCGCGGCCAGAGAACCATATGCAGACGTATGCAACCGCCTACTCCCACACGTTCGCTGGGCAATTTCGCGCGCCCGAAGGTGCACTGCCCAAGATGGAGCTCAATGCCCGCAAGGTAATCGCAAGGCGTGCTGCGTTTGAGCTGCCGGTGAATGGCATCGTGAACCTGGGCATTGGTATGCCGGAAGGCGTTGCGGCAGTCGCCGGAGAGGAGGGCCTGCTTGACCATGTGACGCTGACCGCAGAGCCCGGAATTGTCGGAGGGCAACCGGCTTCAGGATTGGATTTTGGCGCCGCCGTCAACACTGATGCGATCATCGCGCAGAACCAGCAGTTTGATTTTTACGACGGTGGCGGGCTCGACCTTGCGGTGCTGGGAATGGCAGAAGTTGATTGCAATGGCCATGTCAATGTCTCGCGGTTTGGCTCAAAACTCGCTGGCGCCGGTGGTTTTATCAATATCAGCCAAAATGCGCGATGTGTGGTGTTCACGGGAACGTTCACGGCAGGCGGCGCGTCGATCAGCATCACCGACGGCGTGCTCGCCATCGAAGAGGATGGCCCAACGTCGAAATTCGTCGATGCCGTCGGGCAGATCACGTTCTCTGGCACCCGAGCCGCCCGGGAGGGAAAGCGCGTTCTATATGTGACCGAGCGTTGCGTCTTCGAATTGACGATTGATGGACCTAGACTCATCGAAATCGCTCCGGGTGTCGATCTCAATCGCGACATCTTGGATCACATGAGGTTCCAGCCACAGGTTGCAGAAACTGCCTTAATGGATGAGCGGATCTTTAAGCCAGAGACGTTGGAGTTGCGGACCGACTTGCTGCATTTGGACCTTGCGGATCGGATTGCCCTTGATCTCGAGAAACGGAGGCTTTTTGTCAACTTTGAGAAGATGCGCGTCAGAAGCCAGACTGATATCGACATGATCCGCAAGCAAGTAGAGGAGATCTGCGTCCCGCTCAGTTATCGTGTTGACGTTATCGTCAACTATGATGGCGCGCGGGTCGATGAAGATGTCTCTGAGAACTATGCAGAAATGGTTCTCAGCCTTGAGGATCGCTTTTATGACGCGGTCACGCGATACTCTGGTTCGGCGTTCATGCGCATGAAACTTGGCGAATCTTTTGGAAGAGGTTCCCCGCCGCACATCTTCGAGACAGCCGAACAGGCAAGATCATTCCTTGAACGCAGAGATAGCAATCAACGCAAGACGGTTTCGTCTTAGATCACTTGTTCTGTTCAGTGCCACACGCCGGCAGGTTAATTTCGGACGAGTCGGTGGCAAGCACACAGATGTTGCGGAGAAGGCATTGGCGCCGATACTGTGCTATTGACGGCGTTCCTGAATGATCAATCATCAATGTCTTTCCACGTTCGGGGACAGCATGGACGTTCCAGATAGTTTTGGCGCAAATGGCCCGGTGCAATCGCTCTAGCCGTTTTCCTATTGCCTGCATCTCCTCATCCCTGCCATGCGGATAGGATTGAGCAAGGACGCCTTCTGACGGAACGCCTATGCGCTCCGTGCCATATGAATAAAGGGCAGGGTGAAAAATCCGGACCAATGGGTGTTCCGAGTTTTCAGGCTGTCGTCGACAGGCGCGCACAAACTCATGCTCGTATTGTCGAGTGGTTGCGCTCCTGGCCGATAGTCATGCCGGATCACAGGCTGACGTGGGACGAAGTCGACCGACTGACCGCATTCATCCTTTCGTTACGCAAGAACCGGTGAACCTGCGCGCGCACCCAATCAACCATCACTTTCTGGGCCGGCGACAAAGCACGACTGGGAGCCCCGGTTTGCCGATCAGAGGGCCCATACCTACGATTCTCCACGTTAGCGTTGACGTGTGCTCATGACCCTGGCTGTGTCAAAGGACCGAACTCTGAAACGCTTGCGAAGTTGCGAGAAGATTTTCGTTTCACACGCCAGCGCCAGTAGCAAAGGCAAAAAAAGTGCATCTAATCGAGCCGGCACTACGCCGAAGGCGTCTAATCAGCCTAGTTGTCCTCCTTCTTTGACGGAAACCCAGCACGCATATAGGCCACGATCTTCCATATCTCTTCGCGCTGCAGAACCCCTTTGAAGGCTGGCATCGCGGTGCCGAACTCTTTGCCACCTTCGGAAATTGACCAGAGCAGATATGGGTCTACCGAAATTGGACGCTGAATCATGAATGCGAGCAGCGCCGGAGAGGGTGTGAGCGATTTTCCTGCGGCACCATCACCTAAACCGGTTTTGCCGTGGCACGACGCGCAGTGCTCGGCATACAATTTGCCACCAGCGGCGACGACTTTATCGGTTTTCGAAATGGTCGAACGAGCAGTCTCGTACTGGTGCGGCACACCCTCGTGCATGAAAGTCCAATGCCGACGCATACGCGCTTGCATTTCCGCGTCCCGGCCGCGCCGACCCCAATGGCGTCGGTGCACCCCACCGGGTTGCCAGAAGTCGTGTTGACGCCAGTTGGGGCCACGCATCTGAGCATCGGCTTGATCGCTGATAACGGCTTGGCCGGCTGTCGCGATGCCGATGATCGCCACCAGAGTACCGAGGTTCAATATGCTCTTGAACATGGAAGTTGGTCTCGTCGCCTCGCACCACGCTCTATCCAATAGACCACAATACGGCCAATCGGCAGTTGACCTAGGTCAACGGCTTGTCGGCATGAGGGCTCATCTTGCGATGATTTCATGTGGTTCCACGGAGATCCGTTTGCGCATCGCAAATGATTGTCCAAGATGAATGCAAGAAAAGGCCGGCGATGACGGCGGCAACCGCGAGATCAGGCCATGCCGTTCCCGTCCAAGCCACTAGGCCAGCAGCAAAAACCACGGCGGCATTTCCAATAGCGTCATTGCGCGAGAACAGCCATACAGCGCGAACATTTGCATCACCGCTTCGGTGTGGAATCAATGCGAGTGCCGCCAGTACGTTGATAACAAGCGCAGCAACTCCAAGGACACCCATCAGTTCGGCCTGCGGTTGGTTGAGTACGATGACGCGGTATGCGGTGTTCGCAAGAACGCTCAGGCCCAGCACCCCAAGAAACACCCCCTGGATCAGCGCCGATCGGACGCGCCAGGACAAACTCCAGCCGATCGCGAGCACACCTAGAAAGGTAATGAGGCCATCGCCAAGAAAATCCAGTGCATCGGCTTTCAAGGCTTGAGAACCAGCGATCATGCCGCCAATCATTTCAATGATCCCAAAACCAACATTGAGCAGTATGACGACCAAGAGCGCTTTCTTGTACTGAGGTGATACGTGACTTGCGCGATTGGTAGCTTCACTGGCTTCCGCTACGCCTGTTGGCAACTCATCCAGGCGGTATCCCATGGCCGTCACGGCTTGCTCAACTTTGGCAAGCTGATGCCGGGCAACTTCAGAACCCACGGTCAGGATTTGCGTGGCGATTGAGACCCGCGCATTGTCGATCCCCACCGACCGAACCGCTCCCTCGATTTTGGCGGCGCAGGATGGGCAGTCCATGCCGGTGACGCGATACTGTGTACATTGTTTTACGAATTCGGCGGCATCATCGCTCATGAATGATGACCTATTGGTTGGGATGGTCAATGCCTTTGGCTGTGTTTTCGTGATTTCCATATTCACGTCGTGCCGACCATCTGAGGTTTCAGTTTAG
The DNA here is from genome assembly GCA_049116495.1 of Hyphomicrobiaceae bacterium. Classification (GTDB taxonomy): domain Bacteria; phylum Pseudomonadota; class Alphaproteobacteria; order Rhizobiales; family Hyphomicrobiaceae; genus CAJQQK01. The sequence goes on from JAGDYV010000022.1 coordinate 60,567, forward strand.
TCATCCACCTTAGACTTTGAGCAGTTGCTGCAAGAGTGAGTTCATTGTGTGCTCGCTTCGGCTCGCGCAACTGGCACGTCGCGCAGGGATCGCGATTCGATCAAACTCATAACTTATAGTATCCAGTTCAATCTCAAGGCTCGAATAATTACCTTGCGCGCGGTCTTCCTTGCGATGGATCAAGTCGAATGCCTGGATAGAGCTGTAATCAATTCAAATGCGACACGAATGAATGAATGATGGTCGAGTGGCCGTGCATCCAAGAGTTGCGGGCCGATGGCGTCGCTTGTAGGAAGCAGCAATGATATCTGCGATACGTGCAGGCGTTTTGTCTTGCATAACTGTCGCGGCGACGTCTGCGGTCGCGACAACTAACGACGCGCAAACCATAGACCCACATCGCCTCTATAAGCAGCGGTGCGCTCGCTGTCATGAGCCACATGCAGGAGATTTTGTTCACGACAAACTGAGGCGTTCTGACGGCAAGACTGTCGGGCGAGAAACGTCATCGGAATTGCGCGCCTTTCTGGATCAGGGCCATGGAAAACTCAGCGCACAAGAGATCAGCGCCATGATCACCCACCTCACGCAGATCCAGCAATCCGGACGATTGTTTCACGAAAAATGTATCGTCTGCCATGAACGGGCAGTCGTGTTCGCGCGAGTACGGCTCACCCTGAAGGAGGGGCGCCTCATTGGGCGATATACCAAACGCGACACAAAGCAGTTCCTGAAAAATCACGGGCGCCTCGACAGCGACGAAGTTTTCCATATGGTTGGTATACTCAAGCGTCAATTGATCACCAAGGAAGACTAGGCCCGACGTTTTCGTGATCCAGCAGGATACCGCACCGCATCGGCCGCACAATCAACAGTTGTTGCTAAGTTCCTTCCAAAGGTTTGCATGACTCTTTCCAACCATTTGTCGACTATGTCCGAACAGCTTCGCATCTTGAGAGATGCAGGATTGATTGTCCTTCTGTCAATTGCTCGATTGAGCCTGCAGAAGTTCGTTCTTTGATTGCATTCTTGTTACGCTTTGAAGCAACAGGGCTACCGTCCATTCCGGAGACGAGATAGAGATGACAAACTTCGAGAAGTACCTCACGATCTGGGTCGCGCTCTGCATTGCAGGAGGCGTTGCGATGGGCCAGATAGCGCCCAGTGTCTTCCAGTTTCTGGCCTCTCTGGAATTTGCAAGCGTCAACATGCCGGTCGCAGTTCTCATCTGGGCAATGGTCTATCCGATGATGGTCGCGGTAGACTTTTCGAGCTTATCAAAGGTTATGGATGAACCGCGCGGGTTGATGATTACGCTGGTCGTCAACTGGCTCATCAAGCCGTTTACGATGGCGGTGCTGGGCATACTGTTCTTCCGGTATATCTACGCCGACTACATCACAAACGCGGATGCCGATCAGTATATTGCTGGCCTCATCCTGCTCGGGGCGGCACCGTGCACGGCGATGGTGTTCGTTTGGTCGCAACTGACCAAAGGCGATCCCAATTATACCCTGGTTCAGGTCAGCGTAAACGACATCATCATGGTGTTCGCCTATGCACCGATCGTTGCGATGCTCTTGGGCGTCACCAGTATCGAGGTGCCCTGGGCGACGCTTTTTCTCTCAGTACTGCTTTATGTCGTCGTGCCACTGACGGCCGGCTACCTTACCCGGCAACATCTCGAAGCGAGCGGTCGGGGCGAGGCGGCGGTGAGCGAATTCACAACGCGACTGAAGCCAGCGTCGGTCGTTGGACTACTCGCGACCGTCGTCCTGCTCTTCGCGTTCCAGGGACAGGTCATTCTCGAACAGCCACTGTTGATCGTTCTAATTGCCGTTCCTATTTTGATGCAGTCCTATGGGATCTTCGCAGTCGCTTACGGCGCGGCCAAGATCCTGCGCGTGCCGCATAGAATCGCGGCACCGTGCGCAATGATCGGGACATCGAACTTCTTCGAGCTGGCCGTCGCAGTCGCCATCAGCTTATTCGGACTGAAGTCGGGCGCGGCACTGGCGACGGTAGTTGGCGTACTCGTCGAGGTACCCGTCATGCTGTCGCTCGTTGCATTTGCGAACGCGAAGAAGCACTGGTTCCCGGAGGAGACGGCTCCGGCCGTCGAGGTCGACAGAAAGACGCTCGTTTGATGCCCCTTCCGGCCGCATTTATGGCGATCTCGGGCGTGATCACTGGGCCCAGGTGCTATGTGTCAACCTGCGTGGTCGCAGGGGCTGAGGAGCAGAACGAAGATCCTATCCGACCGCCGTTGAAGTGAGCGACCTGCGAATTCTAACGGGTTAAGCCCAGCGCTAGTTGTCAGTGTTGATTTACCGAAATTGCCAACGAGTAAATGCTGATGATCAGACGTGCGACGAACAATGATCGAGTTGTCCAAAGAAGCTGGTTCTCTAGCCGCTTCTTTGTTGACCCTGTCCAGGGGATCGCCGGACGCTAAGGATTTCGCTCCGCCTTCGGATCAGAAATAACTGGTACCATGGTTCGGCACTTCAGAAGAAAGCCGGTTCAACACCAACCGGCTTTCCAACGGTGCGTCGGGCAGCTTCCGCCAGAATAACTCATTCCACTAGCACGACAGGGCTTTTCACGGGAGTGAAACGATCCGGCAGAATGAATGCCGTGGCCACAAAGACCAGCCCCAGAACGATACCTAGCACGTCTCCGAGCAGACCTATCAAGCCCGCTTACGCAGATCCAGACACCGTGCCGAGCGTGACTTTTCTCCGAGAATTGGCCCCAGAATGTCGGTTTCCTTTACGTTGGCTTGCCCCATCGCCTATCTGTGTCAGCATTGATCGGGCATCGTCGCGGAATAGATCAGCTTGTATCTGAAGCCGAGTGAATTCATCGGCGGTAGTTTGGATAGGGTACCGCTCTTCAGCCATTTCAGTTTGCTCGATCCTAGAATTTTGACGACAAATACCGGAGCCGACCAATGGGATAGCAAATACGTGGCTTGCCAACAATCGAAGAGTAGCAAGCTTTACGCGGAACCTTGCAAAGCTCGAGACTGCTGGTTCGGGTCATCTACTGCCGGTCGTCGTGCGCAAAACACGACAGCTAGACACTTAAAAAGCCGCCAGTCAGGGAACGAAATGTGACACCGGCTGAAGTTCCCCCAAAAGCTACCGAACGGCGACTGGCCGGAGAGGGCCAAATCCAGTCTCTCTTGTGTCTCATCTGATTGGTACACTAGGCTGAGTCAACGGAACGCCCTATGGCCTCCTCAAGGCATTGTTTGCAGGTGGGAACCAGTTTCATGAACCAATCAGGATAGTCGTCCGGCAAATCGACGTGACCAGATTCCAGCACGTTGTTCTCGGCTGCAAATGACTCCGACAAAAAATTTTGCAGGTACGGCCCAAGGTAGCAGTACGTTACTTGCCTTAACGGCGTTGCCCGGCGATCTGCGTGTACGTCGGCAGCAAGATCGGGCGAACTGTGTAGTCCGAGCTGAAAACCGTGCTTTTTGCATGTAAGCCTCAACGACTGGTCACCTTTTGTTACTGAGCGATCGCCCAAGTGTAAATTCTAGCCAAGGCCGAACAGCTGTCGTATCCTGATGCTCGCTACTGATTCAACCAAACTACTACTGTTGCGTTTTCTTTGGTGCTTCAGCCGCTGGTGGCGAAACCTGTTGGTTCACATAAGCAAAGTATCCACCGATCACGGCGATGGCGACGATGGCGGCCAAGATCAAGTTCCTGTTCATATTCATGTCTCTCTCCCTTGGTGGGGATCTCGACGAATTGCGAGTGTGCCAATATTGATGGGCGTAATTATGTGCTATCAAAAAGCTGTTGTATGGGTCATTTGCGACGATTGCTCATCGTCGTCATCGAGCATGCGGCACCCCCAGATTGCTGCCGTCTCGCTGCGCTGCAGTGAAACGTCGAAGAGGGTCAACAGCAGCAATCGCGAATTTTGTGTCGCCCATGACATTGGCGCAGAATGACCTCTGCCGATACGGCAGCAGTAATGTAGGAAGCCCAATGAAAAACACGGACCTGGACCTCCACATGGCGCTATTTTGCGACTTCGAGAACGTCGCGCTCGGTGTGCGTGACGCAAAGATTCCGAAGTTCGACATGAAGCTGGTTCTTGAGCGGCTGCTGTTAAAGGGCAGCATCGTCGTCAAGAAGGCCTACTGCGACTGGGATCGATACCAAGAATTCAAGTCGACCATGCACGACGCCGCCTTCGAGCTCATAGAAATTCCCCACACGCGGCAGTCCGGCAAGAACTCCGCCGACATCCGCATGGTCGTCGACGCGCTCGATCTCTGCTACACGAAAGAACACATCGACACCTTCGTGATCATCAGCGGTGATTCGGACTTTTCGCCGCTCGTCAGCAAACTGCGCGAGAACGCTAAGACAGTGATCGGGGTCGGCGTCAAGAATAGCACCTCAGATCTGCTCATGAACAATTGCGATGAGTTCATCTTCTACGACGACCTCGTTCGCGCCAACACCTCGACCAAGTCGCGCCGCCTGCGCCCGCCAAAGAAAAAGGCCGCATTGGAAAAGAAACCTGCAACGGCGGCGCGGCCAGTTGACAAGGCCGCAGCTCCGCAAGAAGTCGGCAAGGAATCGGACCGGAGCGAAGAGGCAGTCGATCTCGTCCTGGAGACAGCCGAGGCACTCTTCGCGGAAGGCGTCGACCGCGTGTGGGGTTCGATGGTCAAGCAAACTTTGAAGCGCAGGCGTCCGGGCTTTAACGAAAACTTCTACGGCTTCCGGTCATTCAGCGACCTGTTGGAGGAGGCAGAAGACCGTGGCGTCTTGGACCTTGAAGCGGACGAGCGCTCCGGAGGTTACATGATCCGTGCAGTGCGGCGCGAAGAATGATGCAAAGCGGCGAGATCCGGCAACTAGCGGCACGGATCGACAAAATGGCTGTTAGAACCAACAGCGCCAGCGGCTAAGCTTTATGTCGGCAAAAAGGTTCGCGACCGAGGCAGCGGCTTCCGCAAAATCTCGTAACCGCTCGTTGGATCGGCGCAACTGGTCTTGAACACGTCGAGCGTGCTCGAAGTCGCCGTCTTGAGACGTCATAGCCTGCTCATCAGGATCCATTGCTGCGTCCAAAACTCCTCTCAAAGGTCAGTACTGACCGAGGAGTTGGAGCTAATATCGAGTAATCCTAGGTAATGCATTCGGAAAACTCAACTTTTTGAGTTGTCATCATTCCTGCTATTTGGTCGAACCTTCGCCGGCATTGGCTGGCGAGAGAGCCTTAGGCGATAGACTTCTTGTTCAGTCATACCGTATAGGCTGGCAATCTGGCGATCTGTTAGCGCCATCAGCAGTCTATCTATATCCCGCTCGTCGATTTTACGTCGTTTGGGCATTTGACAATGCCTCTTGCTCAATTCGTTCTTGCACCTAAGGCTTTCCCATAGCTGGAAGGCTATCCCACCATCAAACGATATGCGGTCGGCGCTGGTACCGAATTGACCTAACGCAATGCTCTCGGGTTATTTTTCTGGCAACTTTGGAACATTCTGCGTTCGACGCACTATTACAATTTCTTACAAATTCTCGCTCAACTTTCATCATCCCGGTACGCTTCGGTCCCTAGATGGATGCATTCAAGGTCAACTTGAAATGGCAACCGGGAGAAACGAACATGTTAGACGTTTGCGCTCCAACCGCATCCGCAACACAACTGATGCCGTGGTCGAACTATGCGATTGATCAAAATATCGATGCATCTCGGACACGGGTTGTCGAACGCAAAGAGAATGTCTTTAGCGAAGGCGATGGCGTAACGCACGTCTACAGGGTTGAAGCGGGACACGTTTGTATCTACCGCATGCTCGCCGACGGCCGCCGTCAGATCGTGGATTTTGCATTCCCCGGAGACTTTGTCGGGCTTGGCGCGGTCGGGCACCACACTACCAACGCAGAAGCAACCGAACGAACACGCTTACAGTCGTTACCGGTTGCTGAGCTGCGTCGGATCGTTCGTGACAGTCCGCAGCTTGGTTTGGATCTTTATGCCGCTCTATCCGAAGAATTGGCCTCAACGCGAGAACTTCTGATATCGATTGGTCAGAAAACTGCGCAGGAACGTGTTGCCGGGTTCCTTCTTCTTCTGTCGGAGCGCAATGCTCGCCGGAGCGAAGATCCCGATACGATCGTTCTGCCTATGACACGCACCGATATTGCCGACTATCTTGGTCTTACCATCGAAACCGTTAGCCGAACAATGACTAAACTGCGCATGACGGGGCTTATTGATATTGAGCAGTGCGTCATTGTAACGATCCAGGACCACGAAGCACTAAACGACGTGGCCGAGGGCGGAAGCCTGTGAGGAAGTTAGGAGAAGCAACCACGAGAGCGTCAACCAACTCACGCCAACAGAACGGCGAGTTTGTCGATGACGACAGTACCGACCAAGTTGACTTCGATACGAAGCATTGGCGCACGCTTCTATTCGTGTTTACCCTTCTTGGAGGGGCGATCCTTATGATTTTTATGCTTGCTTGAAAGCAAGACCCAAGGTCCCTCAGCATGGGATCCTGGCGAACTGGTGGGCAATAGATGTCAAATCCAAGGGGTCGGCGACCGACGTCCGGCGGGCCCTCCGCCAGCGGCGATCAAAGCAGTATTCGAGAAAGTGATGGCCAGACTGAGCATCGTCAAGTTGCCGTGTTCCAATAATACAGAGACGGTGATCTGAAATCCACGGCTGCCATGTTGCTTTAATTCGCACGGTACTTCCGGAAATGGCCCGGAGTGCCACGTGCCCGCTTACATCTGGGTGGACATAACGACTTGGAAGATCAGGTCGCGTGAGGTGGCGCAAACCGGATGCTAACTCTCAATGTCCTTTTGATCGGTCGTCGATGAATTATAGATCTTGCGCATGAGGGCAACTGCGCATTGTCGATCAGTATCGCACGAAAAGCCTTGGACCGTAGCTAAGACAGCAGCCAGCGACTTGGATTAATGTGCTTGAATTGGCAGGTTGACGTTGTCGAAAAAGCTATCAGCAGGATCAGATGCTCAAACTTCACGGATTGCAACTCACGATCGTCGGTTTGTCATCCGCTTGCGGCTTGATCGTCGAGATAGTTGCGGGTCGCATGATTGCTCCATATCTGGGCATGTCACTGTATACATGGACTGCAGTAATCGCAGTGGTCCTTGCAGGCTTTTCACTGGGGCACTGGATCGGCGGCTTACTGGCCGAGCGTCCGCCAAAGTTGGCAATGAGAGGTGTTGCCTGGAGTCTGCTGTTCGCTACGATCTCCACAGTTGCGACTTTGATTATTATTCGTGTTTCCACTCCTTTGATCATCAGCTTCGGTCTTGGGGCTGTGCCAACCGTGCTGATCGTGACCGGACTGCTGTTCTTCCTTCCTAGCGTCTTTGTCGGCATCCCCTCTCCAGTATTGACCAAACTAGCAATTGATGCCGATGCGCCCGACCGTTCCGGTCGCACAATCGGTGCATTCTACGCGACCAGCGCTATTGGCAGCATCGTGGGTACGCTATTGGCTGGTTTCCTGTTCATCTCGTGGTTTGGAACGACGGCAACTATTTTGATTGTTGCATCGGTCTATTTTTTTATGGCGACGGCGTTGTTCGTCGATCGGTCGTCAGGCGGAATTCACAGCATACGCTTACCGTTGGCCGTCGTCGCAGCAGCGCTCTCGGTAGTCACATACTGGGGCACTACTTTGCGCGCATTTAGTGATCCGTGTCGTGTCGGCAGCAGCTACTATTGTATCCGGGTGCAGAACATTTCTCAGGAATATGGGTCGGCGGCGCGCGTCATGGTGTTGGATCATCTGGGCCATGGTGTGAATTTGCGCGATGCCCCGCAACGACTGGTTTCACCATATGTCGAGCTGCAAGACACTCTGGCGCGAATACATTCTGGCAAGCATACCCCATTTCGCGTTTTCTTCGTTGGCGGGGGAGCTTACACCTTACCAAGAGCATGGTCGGCTGCGCGGCCCGACGCAGACATCATCGTCGCCGAAATTGATCCGGTGGTAACAGCAACCGCGAAGAGTGAGATGTGGTTGGCTGCGTCGTCCAATTTGAAATCTATCCACCTTGACGCACGCGTCGCATTAATTCAGCAGGCCAAGTCGCGCTTTGATGTCATTGTTGGTGATGCTTTCCACGACATCGTCATTCCACAGCATTTGGTGACGTCCGAGTTTTTCAAACTGGTCGCCTCACGCCTTAAGAACGATGGCATATACCTCATGAATATCGTGGATCATCGTCGGCGGCCCCGGCTTGCTCTATCGGTCTATGAAACGGTAAAACGCAGCTTCACAAATGTCGAATTGTGGGTCTCCAGCGAACTGGGAACGCGCTCAACTTTTGTCTTGGCCGCCATTCGGAAGCCCACTCCATATGGCGCGCTCAGCTCTCGCGCAACGCCCGGTATAACCTTCCAAAGGATTAAGGCAGAGCAACTGCGCCTTCTTCATCACGCACTTCGGCCAATCATTCTGACTGATGACTTTGCGCCGGTGGATCGCCTGATCGGTATCGAATAGCGGTGGCATCTCGGGGGAATGTTCGTCCCAGATCGCGCCAGGCAGGCTGAGTATCCGTATCGGCTATTTCGCCAAAGCCGTGCCCAAACCAGAATGGTGCGCCACCAGTTGCATTCTCGCGCCTTGGCAGCCGCAAAACCGATTGCGCAATAGCCGATGCCCGCAAAAACGGCTGTTGAAACTCATCGCAAATCCATTCATTCCTCTCCCAGGAGAGGGGCGTGAGCGTCGCGTGCCGCTTGGTCTAAATATCACGCTTTTCGGAGCGTTGCGGCACTCTCCCGACGTCCAGGATGTGTTGGTGAAGTGCAGTTAGGTCGTCACGGTGCCGTCCTTTGAGGACTATACCGCTGAAGGAGTGGCGGAAACGGACATTTCCACGATTGCCGCCGAAACAGACTTTGACTGGTTGGTGGTGAACTCCTCAAACTTCCATGCCCAGCGCAGTTCCATCAGCTTTGAATGCAGCATTCCAATTGGACTGATCTTAGAACCAATACGGCGGCCAGCCATAGTAGTCGTGCAGAAAGGCTTCATAGTCGCGGTTCACTTCAGCTGTTTCATCGTAGGCTGGGCAATGCCGGATCGCGTCAGATGTCACACCAGCCTGCATGGCATTGTTGGACCAATCAATCGACTCAATCACGTGTGGTCGAAGCGGAACCAGTTTTCCCATCAGCCATTCGCCGGTATCCACAATGAGGTAGCGAACCGTCCACGTTGACGTCTCGATTATCAAGCCGTGAATCTTGCCCATTCCTTCGTCAGAAGCAGAAATCGAATAAGAACAGAGTTCATTGCTACTGCGTAAATGAGGATCAACTGTTTCGGCTGGGGAGAGTTCCTGGCCAAACTGCTGCGAGACCGGCGGCGATGTCGCAAGTCCAGGACTCGATTCGATTTCGTGTTTGCCAAGATTGAATAGCAGAGTTTCTTCGGGGAATTTCAGATCGCACACATTGCGTGGATCAATCAGCACTTTGTGTTGAATGAGAAAGCCACCAGTGTCGATAACCAAGAATCGGACTTACCAGGATTGATCGTCGAACAGCAAATCCTTCACGGTACCAATTCGGCCGTCTGTCGCTTGAGCATCATATCGAATTAATTCACTGGATGTCCTCAGCATGGCACCATCGTTTCCTATAGATGTACGTATGCGACATGCTCTATACAGCTCACCATTGTCATTGAGTTGCATCAAAGCAGCAAGAATGCTCGCGCCCGCCAGCCATCGCGCTGTCTCAGGAGCTGCGCAGTGCTTCGGAACCTGCGATGATGTCGAGGAGTTCTGCTGTGATCGCGTCCTGGCGCGCTCGGCGGTGTTCGAACTGCATCTCCTGCAACTTTTCCGCGATATTGCGTTCGGCTGACTGCATCGCCGAAAGCCGTGCGGCGTGCTCTGCTGCCATCGATTCAGCACCAGCCTGAAAAATGGAGACGAACAGGTGCTGACGAATAAGCACGGAGAGAAGCGCTGCCCTGTCCATCGTAAACATCGGTGAGCTCCGAGAGTCCCACCGCTGATGTGCGAGGGCACGCAAGTAACTTGGATCGGGTGGCCAAAGTCGCCGCATTCTCGGTGACGACGATCCCAGTTTCTTGCGACGGTTATGGAAAATGACGGCTCGATCGATGACGCCCTCACCGCGCCACTGATCCAGCACGCCCAGAACCGCACCTACCGTTTCCGATAAACCGTGGATCGATCCCGGGAGGGAATACGTCGCCGCCGGTTCGGCGCCACGAGATTGAAGACGTGCAGTCGCCCGCGAGCCAACAGTAAGCCAACGGAAGGATTTCCGGTCATCTTGTTGAACTGCGACCCACTCGAGGGCGTAGTCGACGATCTGATCATTGAACCGGCCGCATAGGCCGAGATCGGATCCAAAAAGGAGCATGGCAATACACTCCTCGTGACCAGGTTCTGGCGATTCAACTGGCGGCCCGGCCTGGAGCGCAATCTGGAGACCGAGTTCGATAGTTCGGTGGTATTCGCGAACGGCCGCCTCTGCGACTTCATATTGACGGATACTGACTGCCGACAACGACTTCATGGTGCGCACGATCGACTGCAAGTCCTGCGTTGTGTCTATCCGTTTGCCGATAAGCTCAAGCGTTTGCATTGGCGCTCTCCGTCGAACCAAGCTTATTCCGGCGAAGTGCATTTCTCACTTCTTTGTTAAGGACCTCACGATATTCGCGATGAAACGAGTCCCCCGCTTCGATTGCGTTGCAGATATCGGGCAATGACCGGCGAAGGTGCTGGCAGATCGCGTTCTCAGCCCGTTCGATTTTGTCCGGCTCCAAATGATCGAACAGGCCTTGGGATACGGCATGAAGAATCGCGATCTGCTCCGCCGCCCGGATCGGTGAACTTTCCTTTTGGCGCAAGACCTCTCGTACCCGCCGGCCCTGCTCCAATCGCTTGCGCGTTGCCTCGTCAAGCCGCGTGCCGAAGCGTGAAAAAGTCTCAAGTTCTTCAAATTGCGCATAAGAAAGCCGGAGCAGCCCTGCCGCATCACGAAACGCGGGCAGCTGCGCCTTGCCTCCAACCCGGGACACGGATTTTCCGATATCGATTGCCGGAAGTTGTGCTTTTCGGAAGAGTTCCGGTGAGAGATAGATCTGGCCGTCGGTGATTGAGATCAGGTTCGTGGGAATAAAGGCAGAGAGGTTTTGCGCCTGGGTTTCAACAATTGGCAGCGCTGTCAACGAGCCACCGCCTGCGCTTTGCCTCAGATGTGTTGACCGCTCCAATAGGCGCGAGTGGATATAGAATATGTCGCCGGGATAGGCCTCTCGGCCGGGTGGCCGCCTGAGCAGCAGCGACAGTTGGCGATAGGCCCGTGCGTGACGCGTCAGGTCATCATAGACAATTAAAACATCACGGCCCAATTCCATGAACCATTCCGCCATCGCCGTCGCCGCGTACGGCGCAATGAATTGCAGACCGGGAGCATCCTCACCACCGGCAACCATGACGATGGTTCGCGCCAGCGCGCCAGACGCGCGAAGCTTCTCGATGACACGAGCAACAGAGTCGCCGCGCTGACCAATGGCGCAATAGATTGAGATGACGTCGGTGTCGGCCTGATTGACAATTGTATCAACGGCCACCGCCGTTTTCCCGGTCTGTCGGTCACCGATGATCAATTGTCGTTGGCCACGCCCAATCGGTATGGCAGCGTCAATCGCCTTAATGCCCGTTTGCAGTGGTGTTGCCACCGGCCCTCTTCGCATAATCTCCGGCGCAGGCCGTTCAACAGCGCGGCGCATCGTGGCCTTGATGCTGCCCTGGCCATCCAGCGGGCATCCGAATGGATCGACAACCCGGCCGAGCAAGGGGCTGCCAACGGCGGTGTCGACAACTCGGTGCGTTCGGCGAACGTCGTCGCCTATGCTTATAGCTTGTTCCGCACCAAGCAGTATAGCGCCAATTTTTCCTGCCTCGATATTGGACGCGATGCCCATGGTGCCGTCTGGGAACCTGATGACTTCATCGGCGGAAATGTCCGAAAAACCGCTGATTTCTGCTACACCCGATGAAAGCCTCGTCACCGTGCCAATCTCTGTCGTCTCAAGACGCGCCCGGGAGCGTCGCAGGACTTCACCCACCGTTTCGAACGTTTGCCGAGACACATCCTTCAGGTTCATGGATGCAACATCCTATTCTGCGGCCTTGCTGGCGACTGCTGGAACGCGGGTCTCCAAGGCTTCTCGAAGGTCGCTCTCCAGGCCATCAAGGTAGCCATCCAGGCTCCATCGAACCACTTGCCCGCCCGCTCGGAGCTCCACGCCGCAGATAAGTTGTGGTGAATGCTCGAATACGATCTTGGCATCTTCGGAGATCAGTTTTCTGACTACCGATGACAACTCATTGCGGCGCTTTGCTGTAAGATCAAAGCCAGTGCGGACGGCGACGTGTGTATCGGTTCGGCTCGCGAACGATTTGATATTTCTCAGCTCATTGTCGCTGATCTCTTGCAGGACTTTCTGAAAGCGTTGGACAATTTGGCCGTCCAACTCCACACCGGCCAGATCGCCAAGAGCACGGCGGGCCATTTGCGAGAAGGCCTCCCCGGAGCGCTCGCGAATATCATCCAGAAAGTCTGTCCGTTCGGCGGCTAGATCCGCCAACCATTCTTCCCGCTGTATCGTTACCTTCTGCCGCGCTTCGGATAATAGAGATTTGCGCAAGCCATCGGCATCAGCCTGGGCCGCACGCATCATTTGGTCCCTCCGCTCCTCCAACGCCTGCTGCATCTCACGGTATCGTATGGTCTCCGCCGCCGCCGTTTCCCGCTCTTTCTCAGCCGCCTGCATTCTCTGCGCGATACGCGCCTCCCGTTCGTCCATGGCCTTGATGATTGGGCCATAGAGGAAACGCTTCAGCAGCCACACCAGGATGAGAAAATTGACGATCTGTGCTGCAACGGTGATCCAGTCGATCTGCATTTGGTTAGCCTCCTCCGGGCCCTGCGCGCTGAAGCGCAGCCTCCCAGAAAGGATTCGCGAAGATCAGGATCATGGAGACGACAAAACAATAGATCGCTGTCGACTCGATCATCGCGAGACTGACAAACAGTGTCCGTGTGATCGTGTTTGCCTCATCGGGCTGTTGCGCGATCGCCGCCAACGCCTGCGACGCGGCTCGCGCCTCACCAATTGCCGGGCCGAGCGATCCGACCGCAATCGTGAGCCCTGCCATTATGATTGAAACTGAAGCTATCAGACCGAAATCGCTCATCGTTTCTTTCCCACCAGTTTTGATCTATGCATGCTTACTGTTCCCGGATGCTTGCTCTCCGGGGCGCATCTGCGTCGCCGAGGCGATGTAGACCATTGCTAGAACGGCGAAAATGTAGGCTTGGACAAGCCCAGTCAGCAGTCCCAGGAGTTCCACGAGGATCGGAAAGAAGAACGGCACGACGCTGACCAAGATTGCCATGATCACCGTCCCGCTCATGATGTTTCCATAGAGGCGGATAGCGAGCGCGATCGTGCGTGATACTTCGCCGATAATATTGAACGGCAACATGAAGACCGTCGGTTGAAGATATCTCTTGAGGTATCCCAGGAAGCCACGTTCGGAAATGCCGAAGATCGGAACCGCGAGGAGGACGCAAATCGCGAGCGCTGTCGTTGTCGACAAAGAGGCGGTTGGCGCCCAATAACCAGGTACGATGATAAGCAAATTCGAGAGGGCGATATAGAGAAACAATGTGCCTACGAATGGCAAGTACTTTTCCGGTTTCTGCTGTGACACATCTTGAATTTGTTTGTTGATGCCGTCGACAATAACTTCGAGCATATTCTGCCACCGCGACATGTGGACACCGGATTTGAGACTCCGCGTGATCAGCATCGATCCAAGAACGAGAATTGCCATGACTAGCCAGGTGAAGAGCATCGTGGCGTTGATTTTGATGACGCCCCAGTCGAGTAGAGCTGCCTCCCAAATAACGATCTGGTCCGGATTGAACTTCATGACGCTTCTCTTTCTGCGTTTTTCACAGCCGGCGCCGCAGGTTGTAGCCAGGCTATTGTCAAAAGCCGGATCGTGAAAAAGCCTGCGAAACAGGCTGCCAACCGCGTCCATTCCATGCCCGTGAGCAACGCAAATGCTCCGAGCAACAAGGCAAGGCGCAACACCGTGCCGATGAAAAGAAGCATCAAAGGGGCACGCACGCTCGGCAGCCTGGCAACCGTCAACCAGAGAGCGCCGAGGTAAAGACCAGCAAGCGCAGCACCTGCCGCTGCGAAAAGAGCAATATCAGTCCAACTCTGCATATCGGCGCTTTCCCTGACTAATCCTGATCGCTTTCCCGGCGCACCCACCACCACGCGTTGAAACAACCCAAGATGATGCCCGCAAACAGTAGCGCGATCTTCCACGAAAACCGCGCTGGCAAAATGCCATCGAGCCACGCACCAAGTGCAATGCCGGCAAGCGTGGGTACAGCAACCGCCCATCCAACGAGACCGAACATGCCGAGCCCGAACCACAGTCCGTAACGGCGCTCACTGCGGGACTTCTGCTTGCGCGCTGCCTGTCGTCCGACCGTAGACGCCAACTCACTTTGGCGATCAGTTTCATTGTGATCGCCAGGCGGAGAGGACTGACTCACGGCTTCTCCTCCAATTCAATAAACCGGCGCACCACACCGGCCTCAAGCCGGGCAAGTGCTGTTCGCGCGGTCCGCTCGCGCTGGTCAAGCGTGACAAATTCGCGTTCGACAATACCGCGAAGGTTGGCAAGGCTTTCCCCTTGCACGGCATTGCGAACAGAGACGAGTACTTCCGGTCCGCGCTTCACGAAAATTCCGACATCGTGACCGACAAAGCCTTCGATACCGCGTGCGTTCTCAAAAACAAGCACACCGGGCTTGAGGGCTGCCAGAAAATCGATGTGCCGAGGTAAAACGCCGAACGAACCATTCTCCGCCTCCGCGACAAGGCGAACCACTGCTTCTTCAACCAATACCCGAGCCGGAAGTAGCAGTCTCAACTGCATTGTATCGGGCCTTGGGAGCGACTGTTGTTTTGGAGGGCTCATGGCTGCCTGTGTCCGCTGGTCCGTTCGAGCACGTCCGACAAACCGCCGGCCATGTAGAAGGCGCTTTCCGGCAGATGCGAAAGCTCGCCTGATAGGATACCCTCACAGCCATCCAAGGTTTCGTCGAGGCTGACAAAACGTCCTTCTTTGCCCGTAAACTGGTGAGTCGCAAAAAAAGCCTGGGTCAGGAATCGCTCCAATCTGCGTGCCTCCGCAACCGTTGCCCGATCGGACTGAGTCAGCTCTTCCAACCCCAACATTGCAATAATGTCCTTCAGGTCTTCGTACTCCGCTAGAGATTGTCTGACATCGCGAGCTATGCGGTAGTGGCGCTCGCTTGCGACGCCCGGCGTCAGCGTCTTTGACGCTGAAGCGAGTGGGTCAATGGCTGGATAGAGGCCCTGGGACGCTCGCTTGCGTGACAGCACGATCGAGGCTGATAGGTGCCCGAACGCGTGCGTCGCTGCCGGGTCGGTCAAATCGTCAGCCGGAACGTAGATCGCCTGTATCGAGGTCATGGATCCGGAATTTGTGCTGCAAATCCGTTCCTCCAATTCGGCAAGCTCGGTGCTTAACGTGGGCTGATACCCGACCCGTGATGGCATGCGCCCCAACAAGCCGGAAACTTCTGCGCCGGCCTGGACAAAGCGGAAAATGTTGTCGATCAGGACAAGTACGTCTTGGTTCTTCTCATCGCGAAAGTACTCGGCGATTGTCAACGCGCTGTGCCCGACCCGAAAGCGAATACCGGGCGGCTCATTCATCTGTCCAAACACCAAGATTGTGTTGTCGAGAACGCCTGCTGCCTCCATATCACGATGGAATTCTTCCGCTTCCCGGCAGCGCTCGCCAATGCCGCAGAACAGGCTTACGCCTTCGTATTTTCCGGTCATGTTGTGGACGAGTTCTGCAATCAGTACGGTCTTACCGACGCCGGCCCCCCCGAACAGGCCCGCCTTGCCGCCACGCTCTACGGGGCACAAAAGATCAATAGCTTTGATACCGGTTTCAAATAGCTCGGGGCTAACCCTGCGCCGCGATAGCGGTGGCGGGCGGGTATAGATGGATCGGTAAGTGACGTCGGAAAGTGGTCCTTTGTCATCAATGGGTTCACCAAACGCATTCAACATGCGCCCAAGCACGTTGGCTCCGACGGGCGCTTCGATTGAACTACCAGTTTTGTAAACTGGCGCTCCTACCGAAAGGCCGCTCACGGAACCAAGCGCAATTGCCTGAACAGTCGTGGCATTGACTAGTGATGCAACCTCGATGCGTAGTTCTGCGTTGGTACCGGCTCGGAGCAATTCGTTCATACGGGGCGGTGACACGTCGAAGCGGGCCTGGACCACATCACCGTGGATCGCGACAATCACGCCATCGGCCGGCCGCTCGTCGATCGGCGGATGGCTATCGGTAGTTTCCTGCATTCAGCATCTATCCCCAAAAGGACAAGGCTCTGCGCGACTTGGCTCTTCTCGTGAGAAGGTATTGACAATAACTCGATCTGATTTGTGCATGATTGTGGCCGTCAAGGATTGAAATAGATCAAAGTCTATCCCTTGAGTGCGTCACTCTGCTGAGGGCAGAGGCTCATAGAGAATTCTTGCTTGAGCAATATCGATCGACAGGACCGCAAATCATTAATTGGGATAAGGGTTCGACCGGCCGGGCTCAGGGCTAACCGAAATCCGCGTGCCGGGTAGCCATCCAAAATCTCACTGACCTGGTCGAGCCGGACGATGTGGGCCGGCTTTCCGGTTTCGTTTGCGAAACCAATTGCGGCCTCAAACTTTGGGTCCCATGGAACCAACTGCAAACTTCGCTGGCGCAATGGACGACTGATTGGTTGACGCCAAGGGCTTGGAATTGGGCGTTCGCCGGTCGTTGCACACCGCGCCAACGTCGGTCAGAAGCAACAACCGGTCCGCGCCCAATATCTGCTGCTCTATGTGGTGGTGTTAATGCTTGATGATGCAGCGATCTTTGTCATTGCCATGACGACATTGGTCGCCACCGGGATGACCGGGCGATATCCGCGGTTATCGCATCTACTCGGAGGTGTCGGCATGATTGCCATTGACGCGCTGTTGCTGTTTGCTCTCGAAGTTTTGAACTTCTCCGCCTGAACGAAGATCAGTCCCGTCGCTTACTGAAGTAGCCCCGACAGCAAGGCGAGCGCAGCAAAGCCGCCGGCAAAGGCCGTCGTCGAAATCCAACGCGGCGGTTCGGGCTCGTCACCTTGTGGTATCACGTCCTCGACGGTCGCCAGCAGGAGAATGCCAACAAATACGGCGAGAGCGGCGCTGTGCACCGTCGAACTGGCGCCCCGCAGGACGAGATAACCGAGCCCCGTGCTCAAGACTGCCGGTACCAGCATCGAAGCGGAGAGTGCCAGGCGACGGCGCCTCGGCATGCCGTCATCGCGAAAATTCGATGTCGCGGCGAAGCCGCCGGGAATGTTCGCGACAGACTGGGTCATGGCAAACAAGAAACCAAGCTGAGACTCGATCGCGGTGCCGGTGCCGACCATCAGGCCGTCGCTGGTCAGGTCCGTCGCAACCGCCAGGTAGACCATCCAAGCGCCAACGCTTCCTCTCCCCGGCCGATGCCGGAATGATCCCCAAGCGCCTGCGATCAAAACCGATATGCCGGCGCCTAAGAGAAAGGCAAGCGTGATCAGCCATATCGAACTCGTTGTGAGCAGGCGCGGCATGACATCTATGCTGACCAGCGCGATTGCGATGCCGGCGGTGGCGTGCAGCGAGGCACCGATAAGCCACTTCGGCGTTCGAATGCTTTCGGCAAGCAGGCAGCCGACAATGATGCCGGCGGCAGGAAGAAGGGCAAACCCGAGGGCAGTCCCGAACGCTGGCATGTTGGATACCCGCGGTTGCCATTCGATGACCGCGGCGCTTGGGAGCGGGAGATCATCGCCGAAGGGTACCGTCTTACTGTAATTGCTTCAGGCAAAGCGATGCGGCCCGTTCGTTTGTTGATGCCTGGTCCCGAGACCTGGTCGATGGCGCATGGAGGCAAGACGAGTGACAACTCGACGGCGCATGGACGCCGAGTCCAGGGAACCACCGCTGACGGCAGGAAGCCTAGATCTGGATCAAATCTACGATGCGCCTTTCACTTCGCAATCCGCTCCTGGCTTAGATCGGTTTTCAGAGGCTCATTGTGCATTACAATGTGGTCTTCGGCCTGGCCCATTACCAGACCGAATAGTGGGAAGAAGGCCACCGATCGAGAAGGCGTGGATTGATCGATATCAACGTTGAACTTCTGCGAACGTTCCATCTTGCCACCAGCATTGTCGAAGTCGAAATGGAGGCAGCGATGGTCGAGAAATCGCATACTGCAGGGCATCTCTTTGAACCGCTACGCGGCTTTGGGCAAAAAGTGGCCGATTGGTTTGCTCCCCGGGCAGAGGCATCAGCTGTCGCCAATCACTACGAAATCAAAGTCGAACTCCCGGGCGTCGCGGCCGAAGACATTGACGTCTCAGTTAACGATAACAGCCTGACGGTTCGCGGTGAAAAGCAATTCAAGCGCGAGGAGACAGGTCGGGATTTCTTCTTTTCGGAGCGTGAGTACGGCGCCTTCCAACGCACCTTTCGATTGCCTCCAGACGCTGCTGCCGACAAGATTGATGCTGAGTATAAAGACGGTGTCCTGAATCTGAAGGTCGCTAAGAAAGAGCCGGCCGGAACTTCCGCCAGGAAGATTGACATTCGGCAAGGTTAGGCTAAGTCAAAGCATCATTCCGCTATCATGCCGCCGTTAGAAACTGAGTCTGTCGCGTGGGCTGCAGCCCTGCTTGGCTGTATGATGTTGGTTGTGGCAAGCAACAGCTTGGCGCAATCGGATGATGAGCATCTCGGCCTGGCCGAGTACGAACTTGCCTGCATGCCGTGCCACGGCGTTGATGGACATGGGGACGGCCCGCTCGCAAAGAGGTTGAACGCACCACCGTCTGATTTGACTCTGATCGCCAAGTCAAATGGTGGCAGATTCCCGACGTTGAGAATTATCAAGTTCATTGACGGCCGGACAGCCATTGCTGCGCACGGTGCAAGAGAAATGCCCGTTTGGGGCGATCGTTATCGCCTCACTGTCTTGCCGAACGAAACGCGACGAGATGTTGAGCGCCGCGCGCGCGCCCAGATTGATGCACTCGTTCGGTACATCAAAATGCTGCAACAATGATCGACCGATAACCGGGGTCACCGTCAGGGGTCAAAGTGACAATTTGGCCGTCGCGATGTCAAGTTTCCCGAGATCGCTAGGGCTTCCGAGTTAAAGGCCGGCAAACTATTTTCGGCCAGTTGAAATGTTGCACCTTGTTGGCAAGAGATTGCGTCAGGATTGATGGTTCTCGTACAGGAGTTCGCAGACCGGCCAGTGTGTACAGGAGAAAATGCATGATCGCAGGATCATTCAAACTGTTTGAAATCGGTGGAACTGTGGTTCGCGTTCATCCGACATTTTTGCTGTTGCTAGCCTGGAGCGCTTACGCCTGACATGTTCGTTTCTCCCGGTTGCCGTTTCAAGTTGACCTTGAATGCATCCATCTAGGGGCCGAAGCGTACCGGGATGATGAGAGTTGAGCGACAATTCGTGAGAAACTTTAACAGTGCGTCGAACGCAAAAATGCTCAATGTTACAAAATTGCCAGAAAAATAACTCGAGAGCATTGCGCTAGGTCAATTCGGTACCGGCGCGGACCGCATATCGTTTAATGGTGGGATAGCGTTCCAGCTATGTGAAAGCCTTAGGTGCGAGAACGAATTGAGCAAGAGGCATTGTCAAATTCCCAAACGTCGTGAAATCGACGAGCGCGATATTGATATACTGCTGATGGCGATAACAGATCGCCAGATTGCCAGCCTACCCCTCAGGTTCAAGCGTGATGGGCTTGAAATGAGCTTGAACCACTTGTGGAACTTGAGCCTTAGATGTGGAATGAGCATCTGGCGATTTCGATCTATCGGGTCAATGCGAATACTCGCAGGTAATTGGTTACTTGGAGGCGTCCGGCTGTGGATGCAAAGTAAGAGGTCTTTCCATGATTGTTCCCGACTCCGTAAGAGCTTCAGACTACTATAACACAGCTTCGACTTCAGCTTTTTACCAACGTCTATGGGGCGGATCGGATATACATATCGGCCTTTACGCTACCGGCAGCGAGACGGTTGCGGAAGCGTCTGCTGCTATGACGCGACATTTGATCAGTCAAGCAGGATTGCGGGGCGAAGAACGAGTCTTGGATATCGGTTGCGGGTTTGGGGGCACGCTACGCATACTTTCTGAGATGGGTTGTGATGTCAGCGGTATAGATATCTCGGATACCAGCATCGAATATGCCCGCAAGGCCAACATTGCCGCAGGGTTCGGAGACGCTATTGCTGTTTCCGTAGGTGACTTTCATAAAATTGACAGCGCAGCGGACCAATGGGACGCTGTGATTTGTCAGGAATCGTTGATCCATTCGCCAGACCGACCAAGGGTATTTGAGGAAGTTAAACGTGTCCTGCGCCCCGGAGGCACCTTCGTCATATCCGACATCATGAGATCATCAGGTGCTGACCTGACAAGAGTCCAAGCAGCGTTCAATCGCTTGCGGACAGACGCAGGGGCGACACCCCAGGACTATACAGATATGGCACGAAATGCCGGTTTCTTTGTTGAGATTGTGGAAGAGCGTCCTGGCGATATCGCGCGCCACTACGACAGGCTTGCTGAAGCGCTAGGACAAATGTCGGACTCGGAATTCGAAGCCGTTGCCGACAGCATCTCGAAGTGGCAATCCGCACTTGCCACCGGAGATATAACCTGGGCCTGCATCGTGGTACGCAAACCTGTCTGATCGCGGATCCAAAGCAAAGTAACTTGGGCAGATCAATCGTCGTTTCGGGAAGCAACTACGTAGTTGCAGATAGATAGGTCGTGATGGACAGTAGCCGGAAAATCATTGAGATTCTGTGCGTGCAGGCAGGCGTTGCAATCGACGGTCACCGTCCTTGGGATCTGAAAGTCCATAACCAAGATTTTTATGACCGCGTACTCGCTGATGGAGGGCTTGGCCTTGGCGAAACTTATATGCTCGGTTGGTGGGACACCGATGATCCGTTCACATTCTTCAAACGTATTTTACCGATTGCACGAGCCGCCGGAAGAAAAAATGCCGGCTGGCGCACGGCGCTCACTTTCATCAGAGCCCATATCTTAAATCTGCAAACGCGCAATCAATCGCGCGAACTCGCCGATGTTCATTACAATATCAGCAACGAACTCTTCGAACGCATGCTTGGCCCTTCGATGGCTTATTCGTGCGGCTATTGGGAGCAAGCAAACAGTCTGGACGATGCGCAGGCGTCGAAATACGAAATGATCTGCCGTAAGCTTCAACTAGAAAAAGGTGAGCGGCTGCTGGATGTCGGCTGTGGTTGGGGCGGCTTCGCGAAATATGCGGCAGAGACATACAACGTCAACGTCGTGGGGATCACCGTGGCAAAGGAGCAAGCTCGACATGCGCGTAGCCATTGCGCGGGTCTACCGGTCGAGATTGTGGCATGTGACTATCGAGAGTTCGATTGCTTTAAACATGGTGGACCATTCGACAAAGTTGCTTCGATAGGTATGATCGAGCACGTCGGCTATCGCAATTACCCTACTCTTTATGCCGGAGTGCACAACGCGCTTCGAGATGGCGGGTTATTCCTCCTTCATACGATCGGCAGTAATGCCTCGATGGAAACCGCTGATGCGTGGCTCACCACTTACATCTTCCCAGGCGGGGTCATTCCATCGGTTCGGCAGCTCGGTGAGGCAGCAGAGGAGTTGTTTGTTCTTCACGATCTCCAAAACATCGGCATCCATTACACGCCGACGCTGCGAGCCTGGCACGATAACTTTGATTGCTATTGGTCAAACAAAGCGGTGAAGGCTGTTCGACCGCAAGTATCCGGCTCTGAAGAAGTCTTCTACCGTATGTGGCGATACTACCTTCTGAGTTGCGCCGCCGACTTTGCAGTAGGCGATAGCCAAGTCTGGCAGATCGTCTATGCAAAAGGGCATCTGCCTGATGGATATTTAAGGAGAATTTGAAGTCGATGTTGAGCTTGATATGAGTTTTCTGCGAGCGTCCGCTGATGACCGTTTCGTATCAATTTCGGCAATTGAGCTTGCCGAAAGTTTGCCAAGGCTAGACGCGCGTTATTGGGTCAAATTCGGCGGTGTCGCGGCGCTGGAGCTTGTCCGCAGTACCCCCTATAAGCTGACGAACACCGATAGGCCGGAATGGGCCAGTTTGAGACACGCGGCAGACTTGGCCCGCGATGCTCATTGGGTCGGCTTCGACCGGCAGCGGACCTGCCCATCACGCATGTTGTGTTGTGGCTTGGACACCCGTGCTCTGACTGCCCAGAAGTGAAATCAGCGCTTCGTCCACGAAGCCGACATCCAGGTTGATAATGTTATGTCCGGTGGTAACGCCCTATCGTCGGAGGCGACGCGTTCCTGCCTGTTCTGTACGTCGTACCTTGGACGTTCGCATTTCTAACAAAGCCTGACTGTCGGTGTGATATTTCTTCAGTTCCAGTCGAACTAATAAGTGCTGGATGTAGGTTAGATCTTCGTTGCTCGGGCAGGATTGGAGTAGATCTTCAACCTTTTGACGCCACTTCTCGGAGAATTCTGTGACTCGACAACTCATCCCTTCATGGGCAGTGACCGCTTCTGTATCACTTCGAGTTGGATTGTTTGGCGGTCGTACCAATCGCAAGCTGTTGGTCGGCTTCGTTCGTCCAACTGCTTTTGGGAACATGTCAGACGGCATAGTGACAATCCATGAGGTTGAGCCACATCGGTTCGTGTGAAGGAAACAAGAAACCGAAAAGCCGCATGAGAGGATCAGCTGCCTAGAGGCATGCGATGATTGCACTGCCGTACGACCTACAATGATGGATGGGGCCGTGTCACGCGACCGACTATTTGCACTTGTAAACTATCGCGTGCACTTCGTGGCTGGGCACGCCTGCTTCGTGCAACGCGTTAGCATGCCGAGCCCTGCCGAATGCGGAGAGCAGAAAAGCGCATTCAATAAACGATCGAGCAATGAGACCCTTCAAGTCGAGAGCATAGGTCTCGTCTAGATCTTGTGAAGTCTCAAGGTTGCTGTTCACTGTGTTTGACATAGTTCCAAAGTCCCGTTTTCATTCAGCTCTGAAATGTTACGGCCACAGTTGAGTCTTGGATCACAGCGCCAAGCGGCTGTCGGTTGATTTTCGGCTGTGTCTGAATGGTTCGCGCGACTGAAGATATGCTTATGTCCCGTCGGTCGGGTCTATCGGTCAAGATCCAGCGCAATGCCAATCAAACTCAGTCGGCAATCGCAATGGGATCAAAGGGCTTTGATGATCCCACGACCGGCAAAAGATCCTGCGGGCACCAATCAACGCCCGCGACGCATTTCCCTTCGCCGCATAGGCATGGAATCAATAATGCCAAACAGCCGGTCCGCGGATATGGCTCGGCCACTTCGAAGCTTACTGCCACCATCCTTGCCAACGAGTACAACACGGAATTGTCGCTCAGGAACGCCGTAGTGCACACGGAGCGCTTTGGCTGTCGCGCTCGGCGACGGACCCAGCCTGCTCTGCACGATGGAGCCTATGACTTCAATGACAGCGAGGTCCCGCTCACGAAACTCGGGTAAACTTCTACTGACGACTTTACGTTGTCTCTTGAGTTCTTCGTTGCTCGATGTCGGAGCAAAGATAAGCAGGGGGCGATGCTCCCACTGATATTGGCGAAGTGATTGTGCCTCTGCATGAGGCTCGATCAACGCTGTGGTCCCTATGATCGTGGTCATAGCTATTCCTTTGCCGTAGCGCACCATCCGGTGTCCAATCAATCGCTGTCTATCTTCGCCGAGTTTTGCATGAAGCTAATTTCGAACCGCTACGACAGCATCAGGACGCTCTTCGTCGTGCCGTCTTCGATCGTCGTCATTCAGCCAGACGTTTAGTTTTGCAGTGGCAAAGGGCATAGCCAGATACACCATTGTGGGAACCATAATTGCAGTCAGCAGAAACGTCCGAACCGGGAGAGCTAAGTCACCGACAATTGGTCCGAGCAGGGCTAATAGGACAGTAAGGATTGGATAGAGCACCATCCACGTCAGCAGCGCCATCTTGTGTTTGTTTATCTTTCTCATAGCGCGTCCTAACTGAGTTCATTTCGGGGTTCTAAACCGGCCGCACCGGCTCTCTACATGTCGAGAACATTATCGATGCGAGAGGTGTATTACGGCAGCAATTGCACGTCGGATCACCAGGAATATCGGGCAAGCGGTATGAGGATGGTCGCACAAGGCTCGGCCGGCTTTAGAATCATTCACTGGCCTGAAACATCAATTCCTTATGGCACTGGAAGTCGGTCGCATCCGGTTCTGGCAGGGCGCCTTCAATTGCCTCTGCCAGTAGTGAAGATCGTGGCATCACGGTTGGGGTAAACCAAGCAATGACCCGCCCATTCGAGTTGACGAGGTACTTGTGGAAGTTCCATCTCGGCCTGCTCACATCTCCCAGAGTATCCGCGGCCCAACGGTAGAACCAATGAGCATTCTGCCCGCGAACCTTCGTCTTCTCCGTAAGTGGAAACGTCACGCCATAGGCGCTACGGCAGAAGCTCTGTATGTCGCTCTCGCTCTTCGTCTCCTGGCGGCCGAAGTCATTCGATGGAACGCCGACGACGACAAGGCCACGGTTCTGATATGTGTTCCAGATCTCTTGCAGTCCATTGTATTGACAGTTGAAACCACACTGCGAGGCCGTGTTCACAATCAGCAGAGCGTTGCCTCGGAATTTTTCGAGTTGCATTAGTCTGCCGTCAATTTCGGTGAACGAGAAGTCGTATGCCGAGCCGTTCTGGGTGGTCGGTAGGGCAGTCCCGGCACTTGGGATCAGCGTCTTGACAACACCAAGCGCGGAAGAAAGTTTGGTGATCATTTTGTCGCCCTTAGATCCTGGATTGATTGAGTGTGATTGATCATTAGCTGCCAATTCTCCTGAACGATCTAATGGTCAGAACGTTGGCGGTGCCGGTTTGGATCGCAATCACCAGTAAAACCATTCTCGGTCTTGCAGGCGTATATCGTGCTTTAGGTTTTTCTGCGCAATCAGCACTCGATAGTTTTCCGACCATCAACACACCCGGCACTGAAGGGTTTTGATCAGCCGATGGCCCGAACATGTCGCTCAGAGCGTGTCCTTTGTGGCTAGCCGATCGGATGTGACAACGTTTTGAGGCAAGGAAGAAGATCTGAATCTCATTTTGATCCGTTTCCAATCCTGTAGGCAGCACTGAATGCGGGTGAAGACGGTCGGGAGGCATCCAAAACCTGCCAACTCGGCGGCGTGCCTTTCGCGATCCTGTCCTCTTCGAAAAGATCATTTATTTGCCGGGGCTTCGTCATCACCAAAACGACTAAGGATAAAACCGATGAAATATGCTTTCCTGATTGCGATAGGTACCTGCTTGTTTGGTATTTCGTCAGCTTCGGCGACTGAGCATACTTCGGTTGTAATTACCTTCAAGGAAAGCGCGCCGAAAGATCGGTTCGAAGTGCGGAATGATGGCGATTGCTCTGTCAAACCGATGCGGCTGAGGATCGACTTGGCAGCTTCGCAAGGTCGGTTAGTTTTCGATCCCACTGCTTCGGGCGCCGGGGTCAAAGTATTTCAACCGTTCGAAGTGACCGATGGCCGGCAAATGATTTCCCAATTGCCGAGCGTGCGCGACGGCGACGACAAACTCAATCTGCAATTCGAAAGCTTGCCGCCGAAATCAACCTTCGCTTTCACCATTGATGTTGACGATACGCTTGTTGAAAGCGAACTCGGTCAGATACACGTGCAAAGAGAAGCTTTGATTACCTGCATCGCACCGTCGGTACATGCTTCCGATCACATGCACTTCGTCGATGGCAGCGACGGCGGATACGCTGCAGCCTCTGCACAAATGCGTTGAGGTGTGTCTCTTGTCGTGACGATGCGCGGCATGACGAAACTGGCCAATCATAAGTGTCGGCTCGTTGATCAAAGCGGTCGTGGTGCCCGGCTGTTGTCGGTGTTGTGCTGGGAGCACCACTGAACGGAAAGTCAGCCCAGCGCCAATGGCGCTTCGTCCACATAGCAGTCATCGAACTTCGATTGACCGGTGCTGACAATGATCTCGTCCTTGTCCTTATAGGACTATTGTAAGTTGCTTTTTTAAGTGAGTCGGCGCGGCTACCGTCGAGGGCTCGAAGAGGACCGGAGGGGATGCCGATCGCGTCAAGGAGTGGGCAACCAAGTGATCCTACCAATGGTAGCCGCCCGATCAAGTCCTGTTCCCAGTCCGTTATCAGCAAACTGATACGCGTGATATCGGTTTTGAGGCGGCGTGCAAGTAGCTTGGCTCAGCGTGAGACCGGCAGAGCATCCAGCGACATCAGAATCTCCCAGTCCGCAAAAAGAGGCTGGAGGCAACGAAACCCGCGAGCCCCGCAATCAGAATGCTTTGAATCGGTGTCGCTCGAACTTCGTCCTCGCGCTAGGCCTGATCTATTGTCAGAGTCTGCTCTGAGAGGACAAAAGCTATGGCTTCGTTTTCGGTGATCTTGGTTTCTTCGTTCACGTCACGCCCCTGAGCGCTTCCTTCTTCTGCATGCTTGCAACACCAGCTCCGTCAGATCCGGATTCGCTGTTTCCTGAGATATGCCCGAGTGGCAACTCAAAGACAGCGATTGGCGCTGACTTGCCAAGCAAGCGAATTTCGCCGCGTGGAACGAACGAATGGTCTTCGCCGACGGCATCGACAACGGCCTGGCTCACAAGCGCACGCGTTCTCATATCCTTGTTGGCGCTTTCCAGGCGGGCCGCGGTGTTCACAACATCGCCAACTGCGGTGTAGTTGAACCGGTCGCGAGCGCCGATATTGCCGACAAACGCAGTGCCTCGATGGAGCCCGTACCGCGTTATGAGCGGGGTCGCACCAGCCTCAGCGCGTTGCTGGTTGAGTGCCGCCAGACGCCGCTCTATCTCGACGACCGCACTGCAGGCATACTGAGTGTGTCCAGTATCGTAACGAGGTGCGCCCCATATCGCCATCACCGAGTCGCCGATAAATTTGTCGACGGTGCCACCATGTGAGTGGACAACGTCCGAGATGATGTCGAAGTAGTCCGCGAGGCCGTCGATGAGTGCCTCGGGCTGCTCCTGTTCGGCCAGCGTCGTGAAGCTCTCAATGTCCGTGAAAAGGACTGTCACATCGCGCCGATCGCCACCCAATTCAAGTGGAAGTCTGAGGTCGAGCAGATCGCGAACGACATCGCGCGGCACATAGCGAACAAAACCGAGCAATGCTGATTGCATGGTGTTAACCGATGTGTTCAAGTCCTGAATTTCTGCCAGCCACGACCGCTTCTCCAACTGCCTGTTTCCAAGTTCCAGTCGCGCGACAGCAGTCATAGCACCGGCTGCCTCATGTACGGGGCGAGAGATGGCCCGTGCAATCCAGGTCCCGGCGGCGACAACAAGCGCAATGAACACCAGAGCAAAGACGAGCGTCCGGTTGGCGACCTGGTCAGCATAACGGGTGAAATCTGATAGCGATGCGCCAACATACAAATGACCATCGAACCCGGGAATATCTCGCAGAACCATCCGTCGCCCGAGAATCGTCTGTCCATCGATTTCAATTTCGGCGGTATCTGCCCGCCCCTTCGCAAGGGCTTCGAATAGGCGCACGTCACGGCTGCCGGAGCCACTGACTTGCGCCAGTGTTGGCCCCCGCTTTCCCGAGCGACTGACGAGCAATTGACGAGTGAGGGCAGCATGGGCAAACAGTTCGCCATTCGGCCGAGCTATGAATGCCAATCCGTTGGAACCGAGTTCGAGATCGCGAACAAACGAAGTAAGCTTCTCCAGGCGCACGTCGACGCCGATTACGGCTGCCAACTTCTGCTTCGCATCGCGCAATGCCGCGACCAGCGTGATACCGTATCCGTCATCGATGTACCGATAGAGGCCGGTCCATGCGGGTGTTTCGCGCGTTCGCCCTAGCCGATACCAGGGCCGCTTGCGTGGCTGGTAAGCGCTGACCGACCGTCGGATGAACCTCCAGTTGTCGCCTTGCTGATGAGACCACTGGTCGAGTGGGTCTTGAACGGTCAGATCACGTGTGAGTCGGAGATGGTCGGACTTGATGCCCAACGGCAACCTCACGGCCTTCAGAAGGCTTGGCGAGTTGCGGGTCTCGATGACAAAAGATCCGTCCGCATAACCGATGTAAGTGCTCTCGATTTGCGGATTGGAGCGGTGCACGATCTCGACGGACCTGAGGAACGTCGAGAACTGGCTTTTCCGAGGCATGGATGCTGACGAACCGTCGCGCAGAATATTTTGGCTCTGCAGGTAGCGGATCGTATTGGCAGCCGGCATGAGTAACCGCTCAGTCTTCGATCTGAGGGCAGCCGCTGCGCTATCGATTGTGCGAACAGCTTCTTTGCGCGCATAGCTCTCGAAAGCCGTCATGTGAACAAGCGACACGCCCGCAGTGGCGGCCAGAACGAGGCCGGTGATTACGGCGACCAGTAAAATTCTGAGATTGAACGACCCACTCATCTGCTTTGGCCAAGTGATCAAGTCATCGATTGTCGCGTCCGGGCGACCAAGCCACTACGACCAAGCTCGATCGCGGCGGCATGAGGCGTCCGAACGGGCGAGACTGCGATAGTCAATCACGGTAATGCGGATAACAGGGCACACTTACCGGAGATGTCCAGAATGCCGCTTTGACCCACTCGGGGTTGTGGGGGCATGGGCCCGGCGGAACGTAAGTCGTCGGCGTATGGGCGCTTGCAATTGTTGCCGTCATCAGGATGGCCGTAGTTGCGATCAGTGTCTTTCGTGTAATGGTCATGTCGTCCTCCCAGGGCTGATTGGCTTGACTGGCAGTCGAGCCACCAGCTCGCCGCATGCCCAAGCAATGCCAGGAGGACATTTCTAATCGGAGTGATTCACGGTGAAGGCGATCGAGTGGCCGTTCCTGCAATCGGCACGAAACGGACGGCGTCTACTCGAAAGCACCGGCAGCATACAAAGATCAGGCGATCGCCAATCCGGCCTTGCGCCATCCCGTAGATAACTTGGCTGCGAGAGCTTCATAAAGGCACCAAATCTGCGCTTCATCATTCGCGCGTTCGGCGAAATTCGGATAAACCGCAGCCAGTTCCGCGATCTGACCGGCCGCTCTATGAGCGTCGCCCATTTCCGCATAAAAGCACGCCAGCAGCGCGTGGTACCAATAGAACCCGGGCATCGGCGCTTCGCGCAACTCGATGATCGCAGATTGCGGATCGCCCTTCATCAGCTGGTAACATGAGCGCGCCATGTGGTACCAACCGGGATGAACGGGGCTCAGTTCGATTGCGCGGTCCATCAACGGCAGGCCACGCTCCCAGTCGCCTTGAACACAATGGTAGTGTCCCATTTCGGCCAGCACATCGGCATGCCCTACGTTGAGCTTTAGCGCTCGTTCCGCCGCAACACGAAAATCCGTGAACTCGCGGCGATGAAAGTGCGCCGAGGCTAGGAACTGATACGCAAAGGCATTCTCTGGATCGCAGGCAACCGCGCGCCGGGCATATTCGAGTGCGGTATCCAGCGCCGGAAATCCTGGCCGCTCGTTGAAGTGAAACCGATACTCATCCAGTAATACTGCCGCGAGCGCCGCCCACCCATCGGATGACTCGGGATCTTGTTTTAGAGCCTCTGCCAGCCCTTCGCGGACTTCCAGATGCTTCTCCGGAATGTGGGCCGCGTAGTTGTCATAGAACCGAGTGATCCAATAATGGGTCTCCCAGTTTTTCGATCGACCCGGCCGATGCGCCCGCGTTACGTATCGGCCGAGCGGACCATAGCGATCAGCGATGCGACCCGAAATTAACAGGGCGATTTCGTCCTGGATCTCAAACACGCCTTCGGTCGTGCAGGGCCGCTCAAACTGCTCGGCCAGGATATGTCCATCTGTTGCGGCATCGATCAGCTGGACGGTAACCCGAACCCGGTCAGGCGCCTTGCGCACGCTGCCTTCCACGACGAAATCTGCGCCAAGTTCGTCGTGCAGCTGCCTGATGTCGGCACCATCCCGCGTCAGTTTGGTCGTTGTTGATCGCGAGAATACGAACAAGTCCTTGAAGCGTGCGAGATTTGCTGTGACTTCCTCGGTTAATCCATCGGCGAAATACTGGTCCGACGCATCGCTGCCGAAGTTGTCGAAAGGCACCACGGCTATAGAGGGGCGCTGCGCGGTCTGCCCGCCTTCACCGGTCGACGGCAGATCGGAAGGCTCGGCCGCGTCAGGATCCAACATCAGTTGGAACTTTGGAATGTACGATCCCTTTGGCACATGTATGCGCAGTGGATCATCACGCCCGCCTTCGCTGTAGTAGAGATCCAGACGCCGGCGCAACTGAACAGCTTGGACGCGCACAATCGTATCAATCTGGGGGTCAAAGTCCTCCGGGCGCTCGAACACTTCGAGACCAATCGAGTAACCTTTGAGACGGCCATCGTTACCGGCAATGCTCTCGGTAACGATGTATTCGAGGAACCTTTTCAGCCGGGGCGCGTCGGCAAAATAAGAACTAGCAAGGATGCGGGCCAGCTGACTGTCGATAACTCCCGCTGGCAGTGACACTGCCGCGGCTGACGCGCCTTCTCCAACATTATTCATTTCAAAGCCGTTACGGTTGAGCAGAAATCAATTTAGCACGACTGCCATACTACACACATTTCACCGTGAATCACTCCTAACAAGACAGCCGCTCCGCCAGATTCAACCACAGATCAGATCAAGCAAAGGACTGATCATCAATTGCAAACACGGAGCATCCCAATGAGCAATCACGTGCAGATTGTCGAAAAGGTAAAGGCCCAACTTGACAGGCTGGGCAGCGAACTCGACGAACTCGATCACAAGGTCAAGACCGAGTGTCGAAATGCCAGCGCATGGTACGGCGAACAAATGGGCAAGCTGCGTACCGAGTGGCGCGACGCCCAATCCAAGATTGAGCGGCTATCGGCGGAGGGACAAGCTGAAGCCCAATCGGCCTACCAGACCGCGGCAGACGACGCCGAGCGCCATTGGAAAGCGCTCAAGGCAGCCGTTCAGACCTATCGTGAACAAGTTGAAACAAATGTCGCCGCCTCAAAAGAGGTCTAGCGCATTCGATGCATCACACAAATCGGAGGATAGGGAGAGGCTGCCCTTCCCTCGATTGCTTATCGGTTTTCCGACCTGCGTGGTGACAACCCTCCACTTGATAATCAACACAACAGGAGTAATGGAAATGACCCACACAACTTCATACAGCCGCGCAGCATACTGGACTTGCTTCTCAGGTGCCCTCGTCCTGATCAGCAGTGCAGTTGCCGCAACAGCCACAGAGAAGCCCCATTGGGGCTACGGCGTTCGAAACGGTCCCGCGCATTGGTCGGCTATGAATGACAAGTTTAAAACTTGCGGAACTGGAAAACATCAATCGCCCATCGACATTCCGCGCGCAGCCGGCAAGGGCGGAGCCAAGGTTACTTTCGATTATCAGGCCGGCTCGGCAACCGTTGTCAACAATGGTCACACGATCCAGGTCAATGTCGCCAAAGGCAGTAAACTTAGTGTCGGAAAACGGTCGTATCGTCTGGTTCAGTTTCACTTCCACACCCCGAGCGAGAACACGGTTGACGGCCTCCACTATCCAATGGAGACCCACCTCGTCCATGCCGACGAGAAGGGGCGACTGGCAGTGGTCGCATTGATGGTGCGGATTGGCGATCGCAGTCTAATCGACCGCCTGCCTAAGCCAACTGAGGTTAACGTCATGACATCGACTGGAAAAATCAATCCCGCCAAGCTATTGCCAAGCGACAAGAGCCACTATGCGTTCACAGGCTCTCTCACGACGCCGCCATGCTCGGAAGGTGTAAATTGGATCGTCATGAAAGAACCTGTCGAGGTGACGAACGCCACGGTTGCAGAGTTTTATGCAATCCTCGGCGCCAACAATCGTCCGACCAACCCTCGCAATGGCCGCGAGATATCCCTGGCTAAATAGCTTTGTTCGAGGCCGGTGAAACGCAACATCGGCCTCGATAACAATGTGAAGCTCGTCTGTTGCGTGATCATAACCGCCACGCTGGCGCGCAACTACGTCGCGATGCACAAACGTACAGATAGCTGTCATGCAATTACCTCAGACACCGACTGCTTCGTCTCTGATTAGGCAGTGTTAAACGAGATCCAAGATGGGGCCCACCGCGGTGGGTTACGAACTCGCTTTGAACAGCGGGTTCATGATTGTTGATGCAGCTAAGCAATTTGTGCTCGATAAATTTAATTCCATCGAAACGACCGGATTAGCCCACCTCGGAGCGTAGATTTCATCCGACAATTTAACCGAATCAACCCGATTTTTCACCGGCTTTGTCAGCAAGACGCTCGAAAAGATCACGTCGCCACGTTCGCTTGCTAGAAATCTCGTTCGATCAATCACAAAACATCGTTCTGCTATGCTCGAAATACCTCTCAATGTGATTTTGAGCTCCCCGACACGGGCTTGAAAGATGATTGCCCGCAGCGTCGCCGAGGCCAACATTGGCGTGTACCAGGTGCCTTTACTTTCGAGACTGTCAGCCTCTTTTGACGTCTTTCTCGATATTCTTGAGGAACTAGTCTCGCGTGACAATAACGAGGCTCAAGATCACAGTTGCCGCGCGGCTTAACCCCGCCTCACTGTGATTCACTCCCGGCGCGCCACCCACTCCGGCACAAACAAATGCAGATCGCTTCTCTACAGCGATCAAAGACAATCAATACCGGAGACATCAGATGAGTACGCAAACCCAATTTATTGAACACACAAAAGTCGAGCTCAATAAGCTTGGCGAAGAATTGAGCGAACTGGACCGGAAGATGGCGTCAGCCAGTAACAAGGTCGCGGTTTGGTCAACTGAGCAAATGCATCAGTTGCGCGCCAATTGGCACGAGTGTCAGGCCCACGTCGAACGCCTGTCCGCACAAAGCGAAACGTCATTCGAACAGGCCAAGGTCGAAACTGAACGCCATTGGCAAGCACTGGAGGCTGCGGTCAAGACCTACCGTGAAAAGCTGAAAATCTAGTGACTTTGCCAATGCGCCGATGACGGCTAGTTCAACACCCCCAATCTAAGAGGAATGCCACCATGACGAAGAACTACAGAACACTCTTTGCCACCGTTGCAATCGCCCTGATGCCTCTGACAGGCATCGCACAAGCTGAGAGCAGCAAGGCACCAACGGTCGGCGCCACGGTTCTCGGCGTCGAGGTCAACGTCTCCGCCGTCAAAGCGTCTGGATACAGAGCTAGCCGATTGATCGGCGCGACCGTACACAACGACAAGAAGAAACCTATCGGCACGGTCAATGACCTGATTGTCTCAACCAATGGCCAAGTCAATCTAGCGATCATCGATGTCGGTGGCTTTCTGGGACTGGGTGCTAAGCACGTGGCCATTCCGACCAAGCTGTTCGAGCGTGGCGCGAACAACACCATCGTTCTGGCAAAGGCAACGCAAGAGGACCTCAAGGCGATGCCGGCGTTTCACTACGCACGCTAACCTCAAAGTGTCGAGCATACTCAGAGGAGACAGCTGCTGTTCTCCAAGAGTTGCTTGACCGAGGCGGCTCGACGCAGAAAGAGCCGCCTCTTCGATGCGAGCAGCATTACCAAATAGACATCATCCGAGCATCGCGTGACACACACCACGCCCACAGCGACCTGCTCCCTGACCGACTTTCAATTTGCATGCTCATGCCAGGTCAAATCAGCGACCAGCAAGAGTTTGCGCCCCAAGGAGACCACCATGATGAATACAATGCAAACTTCCGCTAGCGACCAGATGCCAAGCCGAGAAATTGTTGAAGCCCAAGTTGCTAAAAACCGCGGCTGGTTCATCGCAGTGGGCATCATATTGGCGGTGACCGGTACCGCTGCGATTGCCTCTCCACTCGCTGGTTCGTTGGCCGTTGACATGATCGTTGCCACCGTTTTCACGGTTGCTGGCATCGCCTATTTCGCGCATGCGTTCGGCACGCAAGGCTGGGGCAGCTTTGCCTGGCAGATCATTATCGGCTTCGTTTATCTCGCCGCTGGCGTCTTCCTCTACGTCAAACCGGTTGAAGGCGTTGCCGCCCTCACTGCTGTTATCGCCATGTCTCTGATTTTCGACGGCATTGTGCGCACGGCAGTGTCGATCGCAATGCGGCGCGGTCCGTGGGGCTGGGTCCTGGCAAGCGGCATTCTGTCGATCGTTCTCGGTGTTGCCGTGTTGGCGATGCCGGCAGGTAACGCGGTGCTGCTGATCGGCCTGCTGGTTGGCATCAACATGCTGACATCCGGCATGGCTTTCCTGATGCTCGCGGCGGCGGCCCGTGATGAGCCGAAGCACGAGAAAGCTGTCTGACATGAAGTTTCCGCGCGAGGTCGACGCTGGCTTGTCTGGCACTCCTCCCCTGATCCTCGACACCTCGTCACCCTTCGCGCGGTTCTCCTGCAATCCCTCCCAACCAAAGAGTACGTGTCATGTCCCCCTGCACGCCACTGCAAACCCCTGCCTATTGGATCTGCCTCATGGGCACCGTTGCCCTTCTTGGCTGCGCACTCATCCTTGGCACCGACCGTCCCGCTGCTTCAACCGCAGTAGTCGACCCGTTCACCCGAATTGACATTGCCCGCACCGGCCACTGAAGCCGTCAAAACCAGAAATGTAGACCAATGACCGAGACCGCTCTCATAACCTT
The DNA here is from genome assembly GCA_049116495.1 of Hyphomicrobiaceae bacterium. Taxonomy (GTDB): domain Bacteria; phylum Pseudomonadota; class Alphaproteobacteria; order Rhizobiales; family Hyphomicrobiaceae; genus CAJQQK01. Next base: position 95,558 of record JAGDYV010000022.1, read on the forward strand.
CGTCGCCGCCCTCTTTTCCATGATGAACCCGATCGGCAATGTCGGCGTGTTTGCTGGCATGACAGCGGATCGTAATGCGGCCGACGCGCGCCGCGTTGCCTGGATGTGCGCCGGAGCGATCGCCGCAACTCTATTGGTGGTCACCTGGACCGGCGGCGCACTCTTGAAGTTCTTCGGCATCAATGTCCATGAACTGCGTGCCGCCGGTGGAGTCATTGCCCTGCTGATTGGTCTCTCGATGCTTAGAAGCGACAACTCCCATCGCCAGACTTCATCCGAGGCAGAGGCCGATGCCGACCGTGATCTGATCGCCATCGTGCCGCTCGCCATTCCAATCGTTGCCGGTCCCGGCACCATGGCCACGGTCATCATCGCCGCGGAGCGCCACCCCGACATCTGGGCCAAGATCGACCTGTCGATTGCAGCCATCGGCCTAGCCGTTCTCACCGGCCTGCTGTTTGCTTACTCGAAACCGATCGCCAATTGGCTTGGTGAATCCGGAATGGGCGTTGTCACGCGCATCATGGGCATGGTCCTCGCAGCCATTGCCATGGGTATGCTGGCCAGCGGCCTGAAAGGCATGATCCCGGCGCTGGCGGTCGCCTCCTCATAGGCCAGTCATCACGCACCATATTTAACAGGAACCCTTTGGAGGATTGAGCAATGACACACGAAAAGCAGCTTGGATGGGATGGCTTCCTCACTCGTTGGTTGGCGATGATCGTCCTGGTCTTTGCAACCTACAACGGCAGCTCATTCAACTTTGTCACCTGGGTCCTCAACGGGCCTTGGAGCCAGGCGCCCTTTATGCTCTGCGTCGGCGCGTTCCTCGGTATCGCCTACCTGTTCGTAATGCGCGCGACCGCGCAATCTCTGGGAGCGACCGGCACCATCCTGTTTGTCGTTCTGTTCGCGGGCGTCATCTGGTCGCTTGTCACGCTCGGACTGATCACGCTTGAGGAACACACCGTCGTGCTCTACGCCGTTTTGCTTTGCATCGCGACTCTGCTCGCTGTCGGCATGTCGTGGTCGATCATTCAGCGACGTATCACCGGCCAGGTGGATGTCGGCGTCGAGTAGGTCAATACCCAAACCAATCGAGAGGAAATTGAGCAATGACCGATACCCGCAAACTGCTGGCACTGGTTGCCGGGATCTCCTCGCTGGCAATCGCTGGCTGTGATCCGTCGAACTCGACGAGACAGCTGACTGATTTGAAAGATACGTCTTGGAAGGTTGTCGCGATTCCCAAACAAGTAAGGGCGACTATGTCGTTTGGAGCCGATGACCGCGTTTTCGGAAGTTCCGGCTGCAACCGGTATGTTGGAACCTACGAGACGTCAGGCCAAGAGATCAAGATCAGCAAAGTCAGCAGCACGAGAATGATGTGCCCGGAGGTTGAAATGTCCGTCGAGCGTGAACTGCTCAAGACGCTCGCCATCGTTAACCGATGGCAGGGCACCGCTAACGAGGTCGAGCTGACGGCTCCTGTCAATAAGACGTCTGTGCGTTTGACACGCGCGCAATAGCGATGCCCGCAACGGGAGGATACGATGCCAGACAACACGCAAGGCAAAATCAGCGATTCCGAAGCCAGGGCATTTGTACTCTCGGCGATCGCGCTATCCGCCGGGATATTCAATATCGCCTTCTGGTACGGCGTGTTCGAGACGGTCTTCTTCGAGCACCTGTTCTATATCTGGGTCGCCGCAACCGTCGCATTGGTCGCCAGTATGCTGGTGCCGCCGGTTGATGCCCTGCCGGCTTTCGTTTCCTGGCGTGGCCGCTTCGTGCTGCTGTTGCCAACCGTTTGGTTGATCCTAGAAGCCGCATGGGCTGGCCAAGTAGTGGGAGGCGATGATCGGCTGCTTTGGGTGGTCTCGATCGCCGTCGTTGTATTAACTTTGCCCTATATCGTCTGCGTTCTGGTTCTGGTTGCAGTGCCGGACGTCGAACAGTTGCGCGCACCAAAACTGCGAGTCGCGCTCGTCGCGTTTGCTCTGGCTACCGCCGTTGCCGGCGTCGCAATCGGCCAGAATCATCCCCTGTTTCTCACCTGCACCGATTTCAAGGTAGCAGGCGACGACGTTCCTCCGAATTGCCGCAAAGATGTATCTCGATGACGGTGGCTCGCACAAGCCCGGTTATGCCCGTGGCCCGCGTCTGGAGGCTCAGCAATAGCTGGAAGCAGTTCCTACTATCGCTGCTGAACGCGACACTGCTGCTTGGCATCATATTCGTGGCCCTCAGTCTCATCCTTGTGAGCAAAGTCGAGACATTTTCGGAAAATGCCCTGGACAAAGTCAGGCTTGGGCCGCTGCAAGAGATTGGCGCGGATGTGAAAAGCACCGTTGATGCTATTGGCACGACCGAGAAGGAACTCAAACTCATTGCCGATCGGCTGAATGCGATGGTCAAACATCCTGAGATCACATTATCGCCGGTAACTCTCAAAGAAATGCGTTCAATTCGCGACGAGTTAAAGAGATTGCAGACGTCCACAGTGGCACTACCGGACGAGACCGCCAACCAACTCGCTCAGCGCATCGATTCCACAATCGGGCGCTCCACAATTTCGATCTTTCCTGCAACTCAACAAGAATTGGGAGACCTAACCCGCGACGTCAGGACTATGCAAAAGACGCTAGTAGAACTGACTTCATCCCATGCTGCTGTTTCGGATCATGCCATCCGATCGATCGCTTCGGCGGTCGCCAACGCTATCATCGAGGTCCGTCAATGCCGCGTCAAACCCGAGCGTGAGCGCGCGCGGCGCCATCAATGAGCCGCATGACAATTCGTGGTTTCCGCAACTCCACTCTGGTGACGGCCATGTCAGGTTGCTTCATTATCCGATAGCACCCAACTTGCGCGTGCCAGCTTCAGCTAAGAATGTGGCTGCGGGTCTGGCGTAAGACAATTGAACGGCGGGGATCAATTGTCAGCACCAAATTTCGTCTTGAGATTCGTCAGCCCCGCCGAATAGATGCCCTTTAGGGCGTCAGTTACGGCCTGCTTAGATGCCCCTACGACCTTGAATGCACTGCTCCAAACGACCTGACACCCGGCCCCGGCATCAGAAGCTGTCGCCTTCAGTTTTCCTCGATAGTCGGTCAGAGGAAGCGGGCCGCTCAGCATTCGATACGCATATTGCCTGAGCTGATCATCTTTCGAGGACAATTGCTCAACGATTAATTTTCCATTCTTGAGAAAAACGGCTCGAATCGCTCCGACATCCTTTCCGCCAACATCTAGTTTAGCGACACCAGGATGCCATGCGGCAAGCGAAGAGAAGCTGCCGATTTTTTTCCAAACATCACGGCAGGAAGCGGGCAACGTCGTAGATGATTCAGCCTTTGCGAGCTGAGAGTTCGGGCCAACAAGAAAAGGCCACTTCTTCCTTGCCCTTTTAGTCGGCGCGTCTGTACCCACGACTATCAGATCGTCAGGCTCCATTCTCAAGCCCTGGATCAGCAGAGTGTTGATGATACTAATGACGTCATCGTTAGGTCGCCGTCCGCCGCAGGTCCGATGAGGCTCATCACGTAGTGCCGCGCGTTCAATTTCCAGATAATTGGCATTGCGACCGCCGCATGGCTTTGCAATATCGACGACCAAGTGATCTTGCAGCAGCATGTTGACGATCGGCATTCTCCCGGGCATCAGGCGCCAATCGAGTTTTCCATCAAAACGATCGTAATAGTAAAACGTCGCAAAGAGGCGGTCACGATAACGGCTCATGGCCTCCGCTGAGATAAAAAATGTTGCTTCACGATTGTAAGCGTCCTTCAACGTGTCGTGATCATGCAGGCCAACCGTCGCTGGTTGCGCCAGGAATATGTTGGTCATTTCGGATCGACCGACGCGATCGAACCGGACAGTGGGATCACCTCTTTTGCTGATCTCGGCGGCAACCGCGAACATCGTGTGGCGACCGAAGAGCGGACGCATGTCTAGTTCGAGCACCAAACTGAGCACGTTGACGTCTTGCAGTGTATTGGCGCCGGCAATCTTTGTCGGCACTTGTTCGCTAAGCGTTAGTTTGTTTTCGACCGATGGTATGTCGAGAAAAAAGGGATCCGAACGGGCTCCGGCAAAAAGCCGTTTGATGGTGGCAGAGCCGGCACCGCCCTCGGATTGGTTCAAAGCCGCAGTAACAGGTTTCTCGCCGTCAAAAGTACAGCGTAAGTGCTGAAGTTCAGCTTGGCCGTTAGCTTTCTTCTTTGACAGGTCAACGTTGCAGCGGATGCGCACCTCGCCGTCGGTGGCAAAATGCGGACTCCGGCCGTGATCATCGACTTCTCTGGTGCGTGCGCGGCGAACGATGAACGTGTAAGTCACATCATCGGAAAACGTCGTGTCGCCATCAGCAAACGGATGGACATTCAAAATCAGAGCCAGATGACCTGGGCGTTTTGCAACGGGAAACGCGTAGACGTCCGTAATGTCAGTCGCGCCATTTGCGATGGAATGCGGACCGTCAACGTGATCGGACGCATGGCTCGCATTAGGCGGGACCAATATCAAGAACGCGGCCAGAAGGGACCAATGCCGTATCTGAAGGATCATGTTATTTGCCTTGAGCATGTGTTCGCCTGAACCGGACGGAGAGCTGGCTCCAACCGGTCTCCTGTCAGAGGGTGTCGGCGTGGAATCAAAGGGTCTTCAAGTATTCGATGAGCGCGTTTCGTTCAGCGTCGCTCAGCTTGGTCCCAAATTCATGCCCGGTATTTCTGTTCCCCGGTTTAGTCGTATCGATCATAGAAGCACCTGGCACCCATTCGGACTTGAAGCCCACATTGACGGGGTCGAACTCGCGGCTCTTGACGTAGAACTTCTTCACGCGCTTTTCTGGAGGCAGCAACAGTTGGTAGAGGTTTGGGATCGAACCGTTATTCAAATAGGGTGCGGTTGCCCATATCCCGTTGAGCGGCCGCGCACCGTAAGCCCAGAATTCTTTGAATGGCTCCTTTTCGGTGGATGGATCGAACTTGCCGGTCTTCTTGTGATTGACCTTGAACGGTGCCGATGCTGCAACGCGAGCAGCCAACTCTGGGGTCAGGCTCGCCTGCGCAGCACCGTCCTGAATATGGTTTAACAAGTCGACCACATAGTCATTCGCCTTGAACTTCCGTCCCTTTGAGAACTGCACCATGCGCCCTTCGAATACGCCCATTGGCTTAACAAGCCCGACCGCCTTTAGGCGCGCGGTATCCGTCCCAATCAACTCGGCCTTATAGAATGGCCTCACGATACGTCGATTGGGATCGCGACTGTCGATGACCTGATGACATTGCGCACAATTCTGAGCGTATAGTTCTTTCCCTTCGGCCGACTTATCGGGATCAATACTCGGAAAGAAGTCCGGCCATTTTGGTGACACAAGGCGTTTCAGTGTTTCTTCAATATCTACGAGATCGTGCATTCTGATTGAAGATGGATACCCAGCTTTCAGATCCAGCTTCTTGACGCCCTCGATTCGTCCATAGACACCGACGATCTCGCCTGCATTGCGCATGAGAGACCCAATGCCGACGTTAGAGACATCGCCGTCGTACTGTACGAAATCCATCAATGAATTGTCCCAGATATGTGGGTAACTTGTCGGCGCAGTGGCATCGACACGGTTTCCAGGAACGCCGGTGAGTGCGAGCGCCCTGTTAAAGATCCCGTTGAAGGCATCCAGCCTTCCGTGGCCGGCGACGACTTCGTTGGTGTACTGGCGCGTAACAAATTCGCTGCGTTTGTCCGTTGCGGCCTTCAGGTCACGCCGCAATGCCAAGATGTTGTCTGGCTTGTAATCCGACTTAAGAATGCGCCGAGCGAAGCGATCGAATTTTGCTTGGTCGACTAGCGTAGCCCGAAGCGCTCGCGCCAGCCGCTTGTTGAACTCTGGAAAATCCTGGTGAGCGACGCCGCCGTCGACGATGATCCGTTTGCCTTTGTAATTGACCTGACCGTTGTGGCACGCGGCACAGTTGATACCAAGCACATCCTTGTACCCATCGCGCGTGAAGCCAATCGGCAGTCCATCCGGGTTCGCGGCGCTCGGCTCAACGGTTGTGAAACCCAGCTCGCTCATGTGAGCCCGATCACGAAACAACTTCTCGCTATCGGGCTGCTCCAGGTTCACGAAGAACCCGTAGGACATAATTTCGGAACCCTGCGTTTGGAAGTAGTACCAGTCTCGGTCAAAAGGGCTCCATCCCTGCTTCAGCCAAACGGTATCGCTGCCGGCAGCGCCCCAGGTCTCTGTCTTAGTTTCAGTTTTGGTTTTATCGTTCGCTTCGGCTGAAAACATCAGAATAGCTGTCGCGGATACACACATTGCGCCAGCTAGCAAACCAAGCCTTAATGAAAAAAAATTTGAGCTGTGCATCGGTGGGCTCCTTTCGATTTGCCGGTCGTTCAGCCGTTACAAGCCAAAATGTCGTCGCTTGGCTAAGCGTACCCTGCGCTCTCAATCGATCGACGGCTGTCAACTGCTTGTGATGCTAGTACCAGCGGGGATGACAACCTATTGGCTTACGGTAAGTTACTGTCGGCTTACGGTAAGCAACGGCGATGATTGGACGAGGCAGGCGATGACGAGCGGATCGAAAAACCCAAGAGAGGACTCTGCTGGAAATTGTCCTATCGATTCCGAAATCTCTGCTGCCTTGGTGAGGGTCAAAGGAAGTCGCCTTTTTGCACAATCGGGCCGGTTGTCGAAGTTCTTGACTTATATCGTCGAGGAGAGCCTGGCTGGCCGCGGCGACAAGATCATCGGCTATTCGATCGGGGTGGACGTCTACGGCAAACCTCAGTCATTCGACCCCAACACGGATGCAGTCGTGCGTGTGGAAGCAGGACGTCTGCGCCGCTCACTCGATAAGTATTACCGTGGGGCAGGCGCGGAAGACCCGATCGAAATCGTTGTACCAAAAGGCACTTATGTACCCGAGTTTCGATATCGGACCCACAACCGCGTGATAACCGCACAAGTGACCCCGCCAAGCTCTGAGGAGCTGGTGTCAACAGCCCGTGGTCCATCGATTGCAATCCTGCCGTTCGAGAATTTTAGCGGTAACCTGGACGATCAGTTTTTTGCCGATGGACTTACGGAGGAGACCATCGCCAACCTGGCGCGTTTCAAGGATCTGTTTGTCTTCTCACGCACTACGACATCAAAGATGTCCCGAGAGGGGGCAGATATTCAGCAGATGCGAGACCAACTCGATGTTGATTTCGTTGTTGAAGGAAGCGTTCGCAAGACCACACAGCTGGTGCGTGTAACCTTTCAGCTGATCGATGCCGCCACTGACGGACATGTCCTTGCTGAGAGTATCGATCGCGCCTGCACCCCGGAAGGCGTCTTTGAGATTCAGGATGAGATCGCAACTTTGATTGCTGGCCGGATCGCGGACCGCCACGGCCCGCTTGGACGCCACGTATCGCGCGCGCGCAGCGCCGGTATATCACGCAGATGGACGACCTATGATTTGATCACTCGTTTCTACGACTACTACGCGACACACAGTCCTGAGAGGCATGCTGAAGTTCGCGACGGTTTGGAACAGGCGCTCGACCAGGATCAGGATTCATCAGACGGCCATGCTGCACTCTCAATCGTCCTTCTGGACGAGTACCGTCTGCACATCAATGAGAGACCGAACTACCCTGCATTGTCCCAGGCCTTGTCTCATGCTCACGTCGCGGTTAGTAGTGACCCCGAAAATGCGTTTGCTCACAAAGCGCTGGCACTTGCCCATTATCACTCCCGCCAATTCACAGAATTTCGAGTGTCGGCCGAGCGCGCCGTCGAACTCAACGCCGGTAATGCGTCCGTACTGGCTGACTTGGGGCATAGCTACTGGTTCCTCGGTGACCGCGAACGTGGATTGGAACTCCTAGATCGCGCCTTGTCATTGTCACCGACTCATCCTGGGTGGTATCATCACGCACGAGCCTGCGAATTGGCGATCGCCGATCGCGCGGAAGAGGCCGCGCTTGAGATAAAGCGAGGCCCGATGGTCGGCTTCATTTGGCATCACGCTTTTCTGGCTTGGTTTTATGCCGAAGCTGGTGACCTGAAGTCCGCGGCGGAAGAGGCGAATGACTTGCTGGCTATTTGCCCCGGCTTTTGCAGTATCGTGGAAGAAGAGTTCGCCATTTGGTGTGTGCACGACGCAGTTCGCGACGCAGCTGTCGCTGGTTGGAGGAAGGCCGGTTTAACAATCGGCGAGTGAGACGCCCGAAGCATCTTTGAGCAGGCCGGTCTTCGGCAGCCCACGAAAGGCACAACCGATTCCCAAATCGATGAAAAGCTCCGATCGACACGCAATACGGATCGGCAGCAATCAGCGATTACCAAAGAGTCGAAGGTAGGCCCAATCATTCGAATTAAGGCCATTCATTTGAGATGCTAAGATCACTTCAATCGCATTTGCGTAGTCGCGGCTTGCCTGTTGATGTAACGCCGAGAATGTCCGCAATTTGATCATTGTTGCCATGGTGCCGCGCTGTTGCCGGTGTGGCGCTGGGAGCACCATGGAACGGAACGTCAGCCCAACGCTAATGGTGAAAGGTCCTGTGTGGATGGTTCCTGTATTGCAAGAACTTTTTGAAGTT
>JAGDYV010000023.1:0-15238 GCA_049116495.1 Hyphomicrobiaceae bacterium
CTCGATGCCGACAGCCTGATGACCGGCGACGCCGTGCTCCGCCTCACCCGCATCATGCAGGCTTATCCGCGTATCGGCATCCTGCAGAGCCTTGTCGTCGGCTCGCCGTCCAACAGCGCCTTTGCCCGCATCTTCCAATTCGGAATGCGCCAGGGCATGCGCACCTACACCATGGGGCAGGCCTGGTGGGTTGGAGACTGCGGTCCGTTCTGGGGCCACAACGCGCTGGTCCGCATCCTGCCGTTCCGCGAGCGCTGTCATTTGCCATTGCTTCCGGGCAGGCCGCCACTCGGCGGTGAGATCCTGTCGCACGATCAGGTCGAGGCGACCTTGATGCGCCGCGCCGGCTACGAGGTCCGCGTCCTGCCCGAGGAAATGGGCAGCTACGAGGACAATCCGCCAAGCATTCTCGAATACATGCGCCGCGACGTGCGCTGGTGCCAAGGTAACATGCAATATGTCAAACTGCTCGGCACGCCCGGCCTCTATGCCATGAGCCGCTTCCAGCTGGTTTGGGCCATCCTCATGTTCCTCGGCATTCCAGCATGGACGTTGATCATCGCGCTGCTGCCGCTGGCGGGCCTCGCGGCAGCCGGGACCGCCGAGCCGTTCCCGGCAACGCTCGCGATCGGCCTCTACATCACATTCTTCACGATGTACCTGATGCCCAAGCTCGCAGGCTTTGCCGACGTCCTGGCAACCAGCGGCGGCACCGCGCGCTATGGCGGCACCTTCCGGTTCATCCGCAGCGCCTTCGTCGAGTTGATCTTCTCGTTTCTGCAAGGCGCGGTCACGACGATCCGTACGACCATCTTCATGATCGGCCTCGCATTCGGACAGACCGTGCAGTGGGGTGGCCAGGCGCGCGACACACAGCGTCTGACAGCGGGCGATGCGTTCGCCGAGCTTTGGCCGCAAACTGTGTTTGGTGCCGCCGTGTGTGGCGCACTTGCCCTGATCAATCCGACGCTCCTGCTCTGGAGCCTGCCGCTCACCGCCGGATACATCCTTGCCGTGCCACTTGCCGTGTGGACGGCGGATCCGGCGGTTGGTCGCTGGACGCAACGCATCGGGCTGTGCGCCATCCCGGAGGACATCGCACCGCCACCTGAGATCGCTGGCTTGACGCATGTGACGCAGCAACCGTGAGCGGGAACAAAATAATCATGACATTGAAAGTGGGGAAACCGGCAATGAGCTATGTGCTTGTCCAGGTCTTGCGTGCCGGATTGATCTGGCTTGTCGGTTTTGCAGCTGCCCATGCCGAAGAACTTGCGGTGAAGGTCGAGAACCAGTCAAAGCCGGTACTGTGCGCCGAGGAAGACAATGTCACGCTGACCTTCGCCGACCCAAAAGTGCGCCGCTTCCGCATCGAAGCGGTCCATCCCGCCTATCTCGCGGCATTGCGCGAGGATAACTGGAACGCCGACTGGACATCATGCACGTTTGGCCCCGTCGCCGAAAAGCGCGCCGCATCGCCGGTCGCAAAATCAACTGCCGTCAAAGCACCACCGAAGTTGCCGGAGCGGGTTACGCTTTATGAGGCCGTTGACCGATGGCTGGTCGGGCTTAAGTTTCCAAACTTTTGGCGCAAGGCGACCGCGACCGTTCGCGTCGGCGATACCGTCACTGAAGGCCTACATCTGCTGCAACTGTGGCGCGTGCGTCCGAACGGCGGCGAAGAAATTGTCGTGCTCTACCCGCAGGACGGCTACTGGCGCGCGCGCCCGAAAGGCCCGAAGGGGCGAGACCTGACCGCGTTCGGTTCGTCATTCCTGATCGGCCCTGTCGAGCAGAACGGCCGTCCGCTCGTACGCCTCAAGCAGATCACTTACGATCCGGCGCTCGAAGGCTTCGACCTGAGCTTCGTTGCCGGCGGCTCGGCACGCGTGAAACTGGCCGAGGCCAGCGCGACGCGCCTCGCGCTCGACGTCACGTTCGCCGGTCCCATCCAGAGCCTGCCGTTCGCGGCGCTGCGCTCGATGTATGTCACCGCCTACAACAACGACGTCGCCGGCGTCGCCGTGCGCAATGCGAAAGGCAAGGGCTGGTCCGAAGCCGGCATCCTCGATTTCCGCGGCGCAACGACGCCGGAACTCTGGGCCGGCCGCCGTGAAATCTCCCGCCACAACACCAGCTCACCCGACATGATCTTCAAGTGGTTCCGAGAGTAGGTAGATGCCTATACAGCGGGAACACCAGGCGATAGGTTGGGCACAACCGGGTCACGTATCGATGGCTCCTGACAATCTCCTATGCGCAATGAGGCTCACATGAAAATCACCGGTGGATGTTACTGCGGCGAGATCCGTTTTGAGGCGGAAGGCGATCCGGCCGTGATGGCGCAATGCCACTGCCGCGAGTGCCAGTACCTCACCGGCGGCGCCCCAAACCTGTTCATCGCGATGCCGAACGAGGGCTACAAGTTCACCAAGGGTACGCCAAAATCGTTCCAGCGTAGCGATCTCGAACGGCCTGTCACGCGCGAGTTCTGCGGCACCTGCGGCACCCACCTGTTGACCCGTTCACCGGCCCGCCCGGACGCGACCATCGTCAAGGTCGGCACGATGGATGACCCCAAGCAGTTCAGCCCGCAAATCGCGATCTTCACCTGCGACAAGCAGGCCTTCCACAATGTCGCCGACGGCGTCAAAACCTTCGACAAGCGGCCCTGAACTGGTTGCGTTGCGCTCACCAGCGCAGCGTCATCATCGCAGCGATTGCCTGCGGCCCGTCGCCACCGAACAGCGCAGCCAGCGCATCGGCATCGATCGCACCGTCACGCGCAATCTCGCGATTGTGGATGCCCTGGCCGATGAACAGCGCGTCGATGCCAAACGCGCCAGCGCCGGCGACATCGGTGCGCACCGAGTCGCCGATCGCGAGCACATCGTTCCTGGCGACGTTGCCGCCGCGCAATTCTTGAGCTTTCGCCAGCGCCGCCTCATAGGCGGTCGCATGTGGCTTGCCGGCCCAGTAGACCGGCCCGTCCATCGTTTCGTAAACCGCCGCGATTGCGCCCGCGCACGGCAGCCGCACTGAGCCAACGTCGACGACGAGATCCGGATTGGCACAAATCAACGGCAACCGCCGCGCTGCGGCCCCGGCAAGTTCGGAGCGATAGTCTTCACCGGTTTCGCGTCGATCGTGCCGCAGCCCGGTGCAAAAAATCGCCTCGGCATCATCCAGTTCGACGCGCTCCATGCCGGAGCCTTCAAACACGTCGAGATCACGATCCGGTCCGATATGATGCACGCGGGCAAAGCCGCGCTCGGCAGCGTGCGACACCGCAATACCGCCGGACGCCACGATCGCATCCCAGCAGTCTTCCGGCACATGTTTTTCCGCAAGTACGCGCGCGACACTCGCCGGCCTGCGCGGCGCATTCGACACCAGCACCACCGTGCCGCCTTGCTCGCGAAACCGTTTCAGCGCCGCGCAACCCTCGACATAGGCCGTATGGCCATTGTGGACGACACCCCAGACATCGCAGAACAGCACCTTGTAGCGTGCCAGCAACTGACCGGCATTCTCGATGATCGGGGGCATGGCTTGGGAATTCCTCGTTGGGCTCGGGCGCGATCGCCCGCCCTCGTATCAACTTTTACCGAACACACCAAACCGGAAGCCGGCATAGGATACGAACATCGCAATCAACGAGCCCGCGACCAGCGCGATCACCGGCGCGGTGCTTGGCCACCAAACAAGTACGGCGGCAAACACGCCGTAGTTCACGGCCTGCGCGCCCCATGAGACCGCGGCAAACCGGCCGAACTCGTTCAGCGTCGGCGGCGCCGTTACCGCAAAAGTGACCCGGCGGTTGATCTGCCACGAACACACCATCGCCGCCGAAATCGAAAACAGCCGTGCAACAAATGGCGACATCCCGAACATTTTCATCAGCACGGTCAGCACAACCGCGTCGACGGCAAGCGCGACGACGCCGGCCGCGACAAAGCCGCCGTAGTGCCGCAGCCATTCCGGCCTATTCCGCCCGTTCACGGTCATCGGCTCATCGCCTGGTCCCAGTCGATCGCACGATCGCTGCCCCGCTCTGGATGCCAGATCCGCCGCGGCAAGTCATCTGCCGCCATCAGCGCATCAAGCTCCTCGCGCCGCCGCTCGACCAGCGGATCACCGCTCGCCGTCAGTGCGTCGTCGACGTATCCGGGATGGCACATCACGAGATGGCAGCGCGCAGCCGGCGCCTCTCTGTCTTGGCCGGCCGGTTGCGCACCCGCCGCCAGCGCCGCCTCAAGCTCGGCGCCATAGTCGCTGCCAACCGCGAATGTCGAAAAGCCCGCGAACGTCTTGTTATGCGGCAGTCCGGCCGAGCGTAACAGATCATCGAACCCGCGTGTTAGGAGATTGACTGCGCCTTCCTTGAGCGGCGCGCCGCCGTGGCCCGACAAGCCGTAGCGCCGGGTCCGCGGTAGCCGCAGGAGCGGGCGTTGTGGCCAGTCATGGTCGTCGATCGCCGCGATGACCGCGTGGCGCACAATCGGCAGGGCGTGGACATGCTGGTGGCCATCGATGAAATCGGGTAACGCACCGGTCGCCTTATGAAATGCCGCAATCTGTGCGCTGCATTCTGCCCGCAGCTGAGCCGTGTTGAGCCGTCGCGCCAAGGCACGGCGCACCAGGCGCCCGAGCGGCAAGAAGGATCCGTTCGAAGTGAGATGCGCCGCCCCGCGCGTCGCCAGCAATGGGTCACCGAGTGTCAGGTTAAAGTGCAGGCCAACGGCCGCTGTCGGCCGCAACGCACGCAATGCGATCGCCTGCTCGGGCCAACCCTTGGCTGTCACCAACGCGCTCGTCGCCGACAGGCGCTGGGCCTGGCATAGATCGGTGATCCCGCGGCTGATACCGTCGCTCAGTCCAAAATCGTCGGCGCAAAGGATAATCATCCAATTTTTTGCGCCGCCGACGGCTTCGTCCCATCGGGCGGCAACGAGCCGCCTGTCGCGCCGACGGATGACACGGGTGGTACGTTGATCGCCGCCTTGTCGGACGGTGCAAGCCCGATTTCATCGGCAATGAGGTAGAGCGGGCGCGCCTTCACCTCATCATAAACGCGACCCAGATATTCACCCATGATGCCGAGCGAAATAAGCTGGGCGCCGGAAAAGAACATCACCGAGATGATCAACGTTGGAAAGCCTGGAATGTCCGCGCCAAAGATCAAGGTTCTGGCCAGGAAGATCCCGCTATAGACCATCGCCATCACTGATATCGTCAGCCCGAGCAGTGACCATACCCTGAGCGGGATCGTCGAGAACGATGTGACACCATCGATGCCGTAAGACACGAGGCGGCGCAGGCTCCATTTGCTGCTGCCATGGCGCCGCTCGGACACCGAAAAAGGCACGGCAATCGACTTGAAGCCGATCCACGAATAGAGCCCCTTGTTGAAGCGCGCGCGCTCCTGCAGCGTGTTCATCGCGTCAATCGCCCGCCGGCTTAGCAGTCGAAAATCGCCGGCGTTTTTTGGAATGTCGCTGTCGACGAGAAAATTGAAGACCCGATAGTAGACCTTCGCAAGCAAGCGATAGAGCGGCCCGTCCGTCTGCCGGTCGACACGCTGTCCGTAGACAATGTCATATCCTTCCTGCCAGCGTTCGATGAAGCTCGCGAGCACCTCCGGTGGGTGTTGAAGGTCCGCATCCATGATGATGCACGCATCGCCCGTGACATGTCGCAGGCCGGCGGCAACGGCGATCTCCTTGCCGAAGTTGCGGCTGAGCGAGATCGCCGTGAAGCGATGGTCCTGCGCATTGAGCTTGCGAATCGCCTCCAGCGTCCCATCTTGCGAGCCATCGTCGACGAAGAGCACACGCCATTCGATGCCGAGGCGCTCGAGTGCGTCAGGCAATCGGCGGCCGAGTTCGGGCAGGTTGCGTTCCTCGTTGAGGATCGGAATTACAATGGAAACCAGACGCTCGGTCATGGTAACGGTCTTCCCAATTGATAGGCGCCCAAATGCTTGGCGAGTTGGGGGCACCTATTAGAGCGTAAACGGCGTATCACGTGCCAATCACGTCTCAGTGCACTTGTTCGGCGAACGACAGCAGCGCCTTGCCAAGGTTGGCGGGCCGTTCGACAGGAATCATGTGTCCCGCATCGGGCATGTCCATGCGCCTGCACTGTGGCATTCGCGCGGCCAGTTCGGTCACATCCGCCTCATTAAGGAAGACGCGGTCCTGCAGGCCACTTATCGCCAGGACCGGCACGTCGATCGCTTCATAGTTAACGTTCCAGTCTGCCGTGGCGCCGCTCTTGAGCAGCATCAAGGCTCGGTCTTCCGGCGCACACGGCGTATAAGAGGCATTGCCGAGGAATTGCGCGCGGTTCTGGGCCTGCCATTCGCTGTTCATGAGCAATGGACTGTACAGGTCTTTCATAAGATCGAAACCGCCGGTTTCGGCGGCTCGGACAACCGCATCATTGACCCAATCGAGCCGGGCGCCCTCCTTGCGCAGCGTATTGATCAGCACGATGCCATCAGCACGGCCATGGCCGCCGGCGAGGTGCGCTGCCAAAGAAAACAGTCCGCCAATCGACAAACCGACATGAACGGGACGCGCCGGTTTCACGTGCGCCAGCAGGGTTTTGGCATCCTCGACAATCGAGGCAACATCAATCGCCGTTTGTGTCGTCTCGCTGCCTGCCTGTCCTCGCAGATTGTAGAGCAGCATGCCATGGCCGGCGGACTTGAGTGCATCGCCGACGGATGTCGCCCACATGTCTTTGTCGCCGCTCAGCGCATTAAAGAAGACAAACGTTTTGCCATTGTTGTCCGGCTCGATCAGTTCGTAGTTGAGGGTATTGCCGGTTGAGAGTTCCAGTTGCGCCATCAAAGCCTCCGCAGTTGTGCTGTTGGTTTAAAGCAAGGCGGCAATGTCACGCCAGTGTGCGCTGCAGCAATTCGTGCCCGCATTTACGAACCCGGGCAAATCTCATGCAATATCCCGTACGAGTTGCTGCCCTTCCTTGACTTTTGTTCTCCACTCAACGACCAAGGGCGTGCTGATCTTGCACCGCCATCCGTTAAAAGCCATTGGCATACCAGATATGGTCGTCCGGCGGACTGTGCAAAGTGGCGTGCCGTACGTTGTGTACGGCCGACAATCGGCGACCAAAGATCCCATGGGAGGATATACGTGAAAAAATCAATTGGTCTGGTAGCAGCCGGCGCTGTTGCCCTCACCTCCGCGCTGTCGATTGCGACAATCGCGGAAGCAAAGAAAATTCAGGTGCAAGCCAGCTCTAAGTCAGGCGACTGGGCGCACCGCTTCATGACCGACAACTGGGCGCCAAAGCTCAAGGCGATGACCGCTGGCCGCCTGACGATCGAAGTGCTGCCAACGAAAGCCGTCGTGCCGCACCGTGAAACGATCGACGCCGTTGCCAACGGTATCCTCGATGGCGATCTCAATGCGGTGGCATACTTCGCTGGTCGCGATCCAGCCTTCGCAATCATGGGCGATCTCATCGCCGGCTACGACACCGTCGACCAGATGCGCACGTTCTGCAACCACGGTGGTGGCAAGGAAATCCTGCAGAAACTCTACGACAAGTACACCAAGGGCAAACTGCACGTCATCGGCTGTGGCCCTTATGCGCGCGAAGCGCTGGTCTCGAAGACGGAAATCACCACCGTGGCTGGCCTCAAGGGCGTCAAGATCCGCTCGCCTGAAGGTCTGGCATCAGAGGTCTTCAAGCGCGTTGGTGCGGCTCCGGTGTCACTGCCGTTCTCGGAAGTCTATACGGCCCTCGAAAAAGGCCTGATCGATGCTGCCGACGCCTCGGCGTTCGTCAACAACGAAGCCTCTGGCATGCACAAGATCGCGAAATTTCCGATCTATCCAGGCATCCACTCGATGGCTGTCCTTCAGTTCGTCGTGAACAAGGGCGTCTGGAGCAAGCTCAGCAAGGACGATCAGACCGCACTGACGATCTGGTATAACGCCGCTTACGACGCCATGCGCCGTGAGGCCGACATCCAGGACCGTGAAATTGCGCGCAAGTACGCCGACGGCAAGACGGTCAAGGTGATTGACTGGGCACAGGGTGAGCGCGACAAGTTCCGCACCATCGCGGTCAAGGCTTGGCAGGATTATGCTGCGAAATCGCCGCTCGCCAAGGAAGCGCTCGATGCCAACCTGAAGTTCATGAAGGATCAGGGGATGCTGAAGTAGCGCCCTTTCGATCTCTCGCCAAACGGTGAGATACAATCCCACCGCGCGCGTCCAGCGCGCGGTGACACGCGCTGAAAACTCCGCGGATGGCCCCACTCACGTCCAAGCTAAGGTAGAAAACGCATGGTAAGTGCCAACGAAGCCGGCCAAGATACCCTTCCTACCTCCGGGACTAGTTTTGCGACCGGTGTTGACCACGTCAGCCGTTTTCTCGGTCTGGCCGTTGGCAATCTCTACATCCTGTGCGCGATCGCCACGCTCTACGAGGTCGTTGCGCGCTATGTGTTCAATTCGCCGACGCAATGGGCCTTTGAAGTGGTCATGGTGCTGTGCGCCACCGCGTGGATGCTATCGGCCGGGTTCGTCACCCTGCAGAAGCGCCATATCGGCATTACGGTCTTCTATCTCATGGCCAGCGACCGCACCCGTTGGTGGCTTGACCTGTTTGCGATGGTCGTCGGTGTCTTTGCACTTTACATGCTGGTCAGCGATACGCTCATTCGCGCGCTGGACTCGATCGATCTGATCGAACGCGCTGGGACGGGCTGGAATTCGCCGCTGCCGATGATCCTCAAGACGGTGCTGGTCGCCGGGCTGTTTATCTACCTCATACAACTCCTGATGAATCTGTCGCGGCATTTCCAGAGCCGCTCGATCGAGTTTGGCATCCTGCTTCTCACGGCTCTGATCGTTGCCCGCTACCTGCTTCAGATCGGCCACCACTATATGGGCGAAGACAGCCTGTTCGGCGTGATGGACCAGGCGATTAACGAGGTCGGGTTGGCGATGAATCCGAAAGAGTTCATCGACGTGCGCAGTTACGGCATCGGCTATGTCAGCCTCGGAATCGTCGCGACGCTGCTGATTTTGATGATGACCGGCATGCCGCTTGGCATCGTCACGCTGATCATCTCGGTGATCTGCGCCTTCCTCTTCTTCGGCCCCAAAGGCCTCTACCTTGTGTCGACCAACGCCTTCGGGTTGCTCGAAAAATATCCGCTCGTCGCCGTTCCGCTGTTCGTATTGATGGCCACGATCCTTGAGCGCGCCGGCATTGCCGAAGACCTCTTCGATGCGATGTCGATTTTCGCGGGCAATCTGCGTGGCGGCGTCGCGCTGCAGACCACCATCGTCGCCGTCATCCTCGCGGCCATGTCCGGCGTGATGGGCGGTGAAATCGTCATGCTCGGCCTCGTCGCACTGCCGCAGCTGCTGCGCCTCAAATACGATCGCAAGCTTGCCATCGGACTGATATGCGCCGCTGGTGCGCTCGCCACCTTGATCCCGCCGTCGATCGTCATGATCGTCTACGGCCTTTCAGCGGACGTCGCGATCGGAGACCTGTTCGCTGCCGGCTTCATCCCCGGCCTGATGCTCGCGACGTTCTACGTCACCTACGTCCTCGTGCGCTGCAACCTCAATCCGTCGTTGGCACCAACGGCGCAGGAGATCGCCGCGATGCAAGGGTTTGAGGAAACCAAGGCTCTCGGCCGTGACCGCATGTTTGCGGTGATTCTGTGCATCATGTTGATCGCATTCGTCATGGGCTCGATCTATGCCGGCATCGCCTCAGTCACCGAAGCAGCGGGTGTCGGTGTGTTCGGCTCCATTATCGTTGCGGCGGCCCGCCATCGGTTCAACTACGCTTTGCTGCGCGACAGTCTCGCCAACACCATGGCCGTCGTTGGCACGATCATCTGGCTCATCGTCGGCGCGGTCGCCTTTGTCGGGATCTACAACCTGATCGGTGGCGCTGACTTCATGCGCTCACTGTTTGCCGATCTCGGCCTGCCGCCGCTTGGTGTCGTATTCGTCATGATGGCCATTCTCGTCGTGCTCGGCACCTTCATGGAGTGGATCGCGATCATCTTCATCACGGTGCCGGTGTTCGCCCCGGTCGTGCGTGACCTCGGCCCGCAACTCGGCATGGAGCCGAGCTGGGCGGCGGTCTGGTTTGGCATCCTGTTCGTCATGAACATCCAGATCTACTTCCTGTCGCCGCCCTTCGGCCCGGCCTGTTTCTGGCTCAAGTCGGTCGCGCCGAAAGACGTCACACTGCAGGAGATTTTCATCGCCGTGCTGCCGTTCATCGCGCTCCAGATCATCGGCATGCTGCTCGTGATGTTCATCCCCGAAATCGCACTTTGGCTGCCACAGGCGCTGAACCCGGCCTAGGCCCGGGCTGACGCGGGGCCAGGCTCTCGCAGGTCCGGCGCGTTTTTTACCGTCTGCTGCACGCAACCGAACGAGGACGAATGACATGGTCGAAGATGACGATCCCCAAATCGGCAACTACTACGGCATCTGGCCAACCCTCTTTGGCCTGGCCTTCGGTATCGGCCTGACGGTGTTCATGTTCGTACTCGCGGACGGCTTCACGCACTAGCCACGCGCGGACGGCTTCACGATCGCGGCCGCAACCGCGACGCGCCTTAAGGGCCTGCCGCAATCTGCAGCGTGGGAAAGGCGATCGTCGACTGGATCATCTCATTGCGCGCCTGAAACCGGCTCATGGACGCCTGCGCCGCCTGATCCGGCTTGTTCCACCACCGCGACGCCTCCCATTGCGACAGGTCGGCATATCGCGTCAGCAGGAGTGTCCGGCTTGCCGGCGGCTCAACATCCAGGCTGCGCCAAAAACCACAGATGTTGACGTCAAAGACCGCTTCCATGTTCGGCCACGCCGCATCTGAAATATCCCTGAACGCCTCCCAGTCCGCCGCTGGCACATCAAACCACCGGAAGACGCAGACACCGCGCAATGTGGGTTCCAGATCACGCGTCGGGCGCACCGTTGCCACCAGCACGTGATGCTCGGCGCCCGCCACCGCAGGCGCCGCCCGGGCCAGCGCCTGCGTCGGCCACGAGGTCACCGCGATCCCCTCGTCGCGTGCCAGCCCCAAACCGACCAGGCTGCGCCAGCAGCCGAACAGACGGCCGCCGCTGGCCGTCGCGCGCGCGTTGAATTCCTCTCGCACAGCCGCCGCATCCGATAGCAGCCGGCGGGGAGGCGTCTGAAATCGGCAGTATTCGAAAAACCTGTTCATGCAACCCACCTCGTCCTGCGTTGGTGCGCCGTCTCGCCCGGGCCCTGTCCGGCGGCATGCCTGCGCGCAAATTCCCGTGTCGGCCAATCCTACGACATTCCCCGCCGCCCGCAATTCTCCCCGCCCCGCAAACTGTGCCGACACGTTTGTGATCCCATCCACTGAGGCGCCGCCGACCCGTGGCGCTTATGCGTGGCGCGGGCCGCAGGTCGCATGCCGCCGCACACCCACGCCATCGCCCCGGCGCCGGGCCACGGCTGTCCGGAAAAATCGACGCTGCGTTCTGCCGTGCACCCGCGTCCCCCGGGGCGTCATTCCGGCAAAGGCCGGAAACGATACGCATCGCCACGAACGCTCGGCCCGATGCAGCGCACTTGGGTTCCGACCGTCGTCCGTTGGTGTCCGGGGAAATTCGATGCTGAGTTCTGCCGTGCGGCCGCGTCCCCCGAGGCGTCATTCCGGCGAAGGAGCCTATACGCGTCGCCACAAACGCTCGGCCCGAAGCGGCGCCAATGGGTCCCGACCTGCGTCGGGATGACGACGGTGATTGGAGCTGCCACTCGTCGCAATGTCACGTTCCGACCGGCGGAATTCGGCGCAACTCCCGTGAAATTTGGAGGTTGTCGCAGGAGATGGCTCAATTCTTCCGGACAGCAGCGGGCGCCGGCGGGTGCTCAGCCGCGGCCACGCCAGTCGCCCTCTCGCGGCGATCCGGGCCGTCACGACCGCGCGTTCATAAACATGCCATGTCCCGATGACGATCGTGGGTTTGTTTCATCGCCGACACACGACACGTTCAGCAAGCGCATGTTATGGCGTTGGTCACTTGTCGATATTTTCGGACGAGATCACGATTGTCGGACATGACAAAAAAATATGTTTGGTACGCAGAGATTGCGGACTCCTGGTTGCATTGGGCGAAGTTGTTGATGTGCAATCGAAAGCAGACATTGTCGAAGTCAGCGGCAAGCCGCTGTTCAGTTCCCTGAGTTCGCCGCATGTTGGCGGCTACGTTGACGCTGTCTCAGCTTCTCGCCGGCTGCGCGTCGGTCTTCGTGGAAAGGCGGTAAGTCCAAGTAGATAGCTTGAGTCGCTTCTGCCAGGCCTTTCAAGCTGCTAGTGCAATTGTAGTCAGTGTATTTGCCATATTGGCCGCCTTTTTTCTTCCATGCCGAGCTCAAACTAAAATCAAAAAATAGCTCAACCCCAGTCAACAGAACCACTGGATTGGATGGTTCCCAATTTTTGTTCAAGCGCCGAGCCCATTTCACGAATGGTACAAGGATGCGCTTCTCACCTTCCGTGAACTCTTCGCGCATTACCGAAATAACAATCGTTGCACCCGGCAGCTTTTTGGCAATGCGCCGCAACTGTGCCAGATCATGAGGCTTTACTAGATCACCGCGCCCGAAAGATTTGGCTTCACCGATCACCAACTCCGGATGAAGCACCTCACCCATTGATTGATGAGCAAGCCAAGCGACGTAATCTGCCTCACATGGGGGGCCGTCATCAACGTGAAGCTCGAGCGCAGGGGAAAAGGTCATCGATCCTCGATGCAAGCCCATGCTGTCAAGGATATTGAGCGCCAGCAAGGCACCATACGAACCTCGTGCATAGTCTGGCGCCGAGAATGGGCCGATCACTCGATAAGCCCAGTTTCCATTTTTTGGCATAAGTGCGCCCTGAGGAAACGGATAACGCTCAAGACAGCGCTCACACTCGATGTCATAGTCGGCAGCGGTCAAGCTGTGCCAATTAGCAGCGGTGCATTTTGGGCACTTTGTATTTAAGCCGAGACGAATCACATTGCGATCGGTGAAATGCCCGATAGAGAGTTTTGGCAGCGGGCGGCGGTTTTGGCGTCGAGCGATGAGATCGCGCCAATCCCTCACTGGTCGCGCGCGACGCTCAAAGACCTCTTCGGTTTCGCGCTTTCCCTGACCAAGTTTTCGTCGTCCGCCGGCCATCTCATTGAGAAGCTTCAGTGTCTCTGCATCAGCAATCAGACGGATGCCCCACATGCCGCCAAGGTGATGCAAAACTTGCTTGGCAATGTGCCCAGGTTCAGACAAACGCGCTTCCACCCCAAGTCGTTTCAATGCCCCAATAGCGGCTTCCTCTTGGGTTAGAAGTTGAATGGTCTCCGTAGAATCTTTGAATTGTTGAGCGAACGACCAACCTTCGGTTCCAACTATAACTCTTTCACCGAGATAATCGAGCCGCGGCCAGGTGGGATTCGTCACGTTAAACGGCAGCACGGTCGCAATGTCAGGGCGGTCGAACGCGTCGAGATTCACAATGTTGACCCATCGTGCATGATGAGCTCCGCCGTATAAGGTGGCGAAGTCTGGAGCAAGCGTTTGAAAATCGGTAATTGGATGATCTCTATCTTGCACTGTTAGCGTGATGCGATTTTCTTTGGCAGTAACCCGAAGTGGTCGCGTTCGAGTAATCGGTTCGCTCTCGTTTCGCTCCCAAATGCGATTGCGCCATGGCTTTCTGCCCCAGGAGCCGCTTGGGAGATCTTGCCTTAACTCGGCTACCATCTCTTGTTGCCGAGCTTCATCAATAGAGCGAGCGAACTCAATAGTCGTGTGGTGCATAATGCCATTCGGATTGCCCTGTAACGGGCGATGCTCATTCGCGATGGCTTTACCTACTTCGTCGGCAAGAGCAGACCACCAGTCTACTGGAATGGGGACTAGCGGCTCTGGCTCAATCCGCATGTTCCAAAGATCGATGAGGTCCGTGGGTCTCGCCGGATCAAAAATGTAGAAAACCAAGTCATGACGCCAAGAGCGGTCGAATTCGAGATTGTATTTCGTCACGCTTAACGGGGTAACAGCGCCGTGCTTGTAAACTTGTAGCCAAGTGTCGGGCGTTGCTTCTACCTGCTTGGGCGAATAGACATCCCGATAACATCTACGGATATATTCAGACGGCTTGTCAGCAGGATAAACGCCGAACATCGCTTCGACAAGCGCACTACCACGAAGTGGTTTGACAAGGCATGCCAGTTGCTTGTCGCGCAGCTTGAACCGCCGTTCTTTTTCGTACACGTCTCGAAGCACATCCGTAACGCCGAGGCCCATCGCAAGCTCAGACCAATCGCGATGCGGCTGACAGGCCAACAAACTTTCAAGAGCGATAACCCGGTCACGGGACCCGTGCGCGTCGCGAATTGCACCCAAGCCAACCTTTTCGAGCAGATTCGGTTCGGCCTCAACGAAGGCGTCCGGCTCGAAGAATTCAATATAGCCGCGCGCGATATCTGCCCCAGTCACGCGTTCAGGTATATCAGAGCGCCAATCCTTTGGCTGTGTTCGGAAAACCGGGATGATTGGATTGTGGGTACCGCCCCACAAGCAGGTGCAAACTCGCATGAAAGTTCGGATCGCAGGAAGATCTGTCGGGCGCACCAAGAGCGCAATGCGCGTTGGTCGAAGTCGGATCGTCGCTGACAGATCACTCATAGCCCCCTCCAGTTAAGCAGCCGAACTTCAACTGCACTTTCTTAACCATTGAATTGGACCAAGCGTAAAGTGCTATCGATGCCGCTTGGTGTGATCCGGAGAATATGTCCAATGTGGGGAGTGCGAACTTGATATCCACAGGCCACAAGTTGGGACGGATAGAACCAGTTCGCTAAGGTGCCGATCCCGACCGATCCGTTGCCGCTAGAGACACAAGTGGAACAATCGTCCCACCCCAACGCTCATCCGCGGGTAACAATACCTGACAGCGTTTTCAGCCTTCGGCCGACAAAACTTTCTGCTCTTACATCACAAGCGGACTTAAAATTGGCCTGTTCGATGAGCGTGTGAACTTCCGCAATTGGGATATCGCGTTGAACCCACCACGCACCAATTAACCACCCCACCCCCTTATCCCCGCACCTCACCACGCTTCTATACTCGTCTCATCCCGCCCAATCAGGGGCCGTTAACCGGTGGCGACCATTAGAGGGGGTGGGCTGCAGGTTGCGCGTCG
>JAGDYV010000023.1:15253-16622 GCA_049116495.1 Hyphomicrobiaceae bacterium
CTGGGCGGTTTCGCGAAAAATCCTGCACGGGGCGACAGCGCGTCGCTCAAAAATTAAATCGGATGCGGTCGCGTTGTCGCCCCGTACCCCTTGGTTGCCGAGAAACCTTCGACGGTCATCCGTGCGAAGCGCGATGCGCTGGCGGGCGCGTTGCCCGTGACATGATTTGATCGACGCGCATGCGCGCCCAAACAGCCACATACAACTCAATCCCAGTCCGTCCACACCGCCCCAATCCGTCCACACCGCAAAGGCTTCGCACGTTTGTGAGGTGAAGTGAGTGGACAGTGGCGGTGATGTTTGACGGTATGACCGCGACCTGTGTCCGCGCCGCCAGCGTTGATTTGTCGGCAAATCGGCATCATCGCGCGGCGTCGGAACGGTTTGTGCATATCGAATTCTTCAAGGAAGGGCGCGTCCCATGAAACACCGTTCGGCACTTCGATCGCTCGCGGCCCGGGCACGGGCAGGTTCACTGGCCCTTTGTGCCGTGTTCGCCGCATCCGTCGGCCTGTTCGTGGTGCATGCCCCGGATGCCGCAGCCAAGCCGCGAATCAACACGATCGGCCTGCGCGGCGTTGCGATCAAGGGGTACGATCCGGTCGCCTACTTTAACAAGCGCGCGCCGACCCGCGGCAGCAAGAAATACACGGTCAAACATGCCGGCGCCACGTGGCGCTTCGCCAACGCGGCCAACAAGGCGGCGTTTGCCGCGAATCCCTCTAAATATGTACCGGCCTACGGTGGTTATTGCGCCTATGGCGTGTCGCAGGGCTATCTCGTCAAGATCGAACCCACCGCCTGGGCGATCCGCGGCGGCAAGCTTTATCTTAACTATGACCGGAGCATTCAGCGCCGATGGAGCCGCAAACCGGCAAGTTATATCGCAACAGCCAACAAGAAATGGCCGCGATTGCTCGCCAAGTGAGATGGATCGAAGGGGACGGGCCAGGCGGCCAGGCCAGGTGAGATAGCGGTATGCGGGGCCGCACGGTTCAGCTCTGCAAAAGCAGATATGAGGTTGTCGGTGATACGCGGCATCAAATTGGAACGGCGCCAGATGCCGGCCAGACGCTAGAGAGAGAATATTAAATGACGGCTGTCAGCCAAGAACCGGCCAAACGGGTCCGCGATGTCCGGCTCGATTTCTTCCGTGGCGTCTGTTTGTTCATCATCTTTATTGCCCACATCTTCGGCAACTACTGGGCGCTGTTCATTCCGGCTCGTTTCGGGCTGTCGGATGCGGCCGAGATTTTCGTGTTCTGCTCGGGGATGGCATCGGCGGTTGCCTTTGCCAGCGTGTTCGTCCGGCACGGCTTCTTCATGGGCGTCGCGCGCATCGCGCACCGGGTCTGGCAGGTCTACTGGG
>JAGDYV010000024.1:0-44676 GCA_049116495.1 Hyphomicrobiaceae bacterium
TGTTCTTGATCTCACCCATCACGTCGATGGACGAATCCATAGCTGTATAGGCGACATCAACGGTCGCAGCACCGAGGCCGAGTGCATCCGTCACGGACGACAACGCGGCATTGTCCGAACGCATGGTCGTGGCCATCGACCAATAGGCTGCGCCGTCCGAAGCAGACCCGATCCGCAATCCAGTCGAGATCCGGGATTGGGTGGTCAGCATGCTGGAGTTGGTTTCGTTGAGGCTCTGCAGTGCTGTCAAGGCAGCAAAGTTTGTATTGATACTATTCATTTTATGTCCCTGTGGTGTTCACTTTTTTGGGGGACATACCGACCGTGCCGGTGCGCCAGGGCGGCTTCATGCCTTTGGGACAAACAACGTCATCTCCAACCTCGCGCTACGAAATAAAGTAAACGCAAGTGGTTGCCGAAGGATTAATTGAAGGATCGAATTAAACCACCTACCAGCAAATGCCAGCCGTCAATCAGCACAAAGAATAATACTTTGAAAGGTAGCGCGATGATCGTTGGCGGCAGCATCATCATGCCCATGGACATGGTCAATGTTGCCACGATCATGTCGATCACGAGGAAGGGTAGAACGATCAAAAAGCCAATCTCAAACCCACGGCGCAACTCAGAAATCATGAACGCGGGGATCAGCACCCGCATCTCGACTTTCTCGCTCGTGGTTTTAATCTTTAGCTTCTCCTCGGCAAGCTCGGCAAACAGAACCAGGTCCTTTTCACGGACGTTCGCGAGCATGAACTCACGCAGCGGCGCCGTCACACGTTCATACGCTTCAGCTTCTGTAATTTTTTTCTCCGTATAAGGCTGGATCCCCTCTTTCCAGGCCCGGTCAAACGTCGGAGCCATCACGTAAAAGGTCATGAACAGCGCCAGGGAAACGAGAATGAGGTTGGCCGGCGTCGTCTGCAGGCCCAGTCCCGAACGCAGGAACGACAGCGCGACGATCAACCTGGTAAAGCAGGTCACCATCATCAACAGGCCGGGCGCGACTGATAGCACCGTTAACAGAATGATAAGCTGGATGATGCGCCCGGACACCGGCGCATCGCCGGCCGGTAACAACGTCTCCAGGTTCAAGCCCTGCGCCGTAGCATCGGTTGGCGCAACAATCGCCAGCAAGAGGATCAGAAGTGTACGCATAATCATTCGACGATCATCCCGCGTACGACCACTTCCTCGGCGCGCCCTTTAGTCCGAATGCGAACAACATCACTGAGGTCTGACCTCAGGTTGATCAAACCCGATGCGCCCTCGAACTCTTCCAGGCGTGACTGCCGGATATGCGCGAAGATATCTTGCGCAAGCCGCTTCTGCATGGCGAGCGATATCGGCTTGGTGCCCGCCTTGGCGATAATCGACGTCTCAAGCCGCAACCAGTACTTGCTGTCGTTGTTGAGGTTGGCAACAATCGTCGGCAATGGAATGATCGTTTCGCGGTCGCTGACGCCTGCGGCTTCGGCTTTTTCTTCGCCTTCCTTGTCGCCCTTACCCTTTTTGCCTTTTTTCTTGGCACTCTTCTTTTTGTCTTTGGATTTTCCTTTTTTGTCAGCCGCAGCGATCTGCGCACCGCCACCACTGCTCGGTCCGAGCACCAGAGTGCCGAACGCGGCGCCGCCGCCGCCTGCAATCAAAGTGATCAGCAGCGCCGGAATTAGGATCCCGCCACCCTTTTTCTTGGTCGTCGCGGCTTCATCTTCTTCAGCCATGCTACCTCATGCAGCTAGGTGTTGCGTCAGAGCCTGTTGCCTGCAAGAGGCATTCACAGGCGGATCAGAACGGCGCCAAAATGTCGAATACTTGCTGTCCCCATCGGGGTTGCTGGACTTCCATGATCCGCCCGCGACCACCGTAAGAAATGCGAGCTTCGGCGATTTTGTCGTAGGGAATCGAGTTATTGGAGCCAATGTCACGCGGGCGCACGATCCCCGTGACCTTGAGCTCGCGCACTTCATAGTTTACGCGAATTTCCTGCGTGCCACTGATCACCAGATTGCCGTTCGGCAATCGATGCGTGACCATCGCTGCAATACTTAGTTCAATGGTTTCGGACCGCGACGTGGCACCTTCACCCTTGTGTGTCGAACCTGTATCAACCGCACCAGTCGCGTTGCCTGATCCGGATCCCGTCAACCATTTCGCCAAGAAGTTGTAGTCGAAATTCAGACTATTATCGGTCGATGCCTCTCTCTTGCGGTCCGACGTACTATCAATTGAGGCCTTGTCTTTGATCGAAATCTCGACCTTCAGAGTATCGCCAACCCGCCGCGCCCGAGGGTCCTTGAACAGATCAGCCGATTCATCACGCCATAGAGAACCCGTCGATAGGGCCCGCTCCGGCACCGGTTGCGCAACCTTGACATACGGCTGCTTAACAAGCAGGCCGGTACCAGGCGGTGTCATTTGTGGCGCCCGTCCAACCTCCTGCAATCCGGTTCGGCAGCCGGACAGCAGCAGGGCTGTCAGCACAATCGCACAAGGCAGAGGGTAACCGTTAGATATCAAGACCGGTCCTCCGGAACTGCCTTGCGCGCGGCAGCGGCGATGATACCGGAAAGAACAGCAGCCTTTTTCGGCTCGATCTCGTTGAGCACAGCACTCGCTTTGCGCGTGTCCAACTTGATGATCAGTGCAGCCGCGGTCATCTTATTCATCTCGGAGATTTGTGCCGCCGCCGAATCGGGCCGCATCTTCGAATAGATTTTGACCAGCGAATCAGTTGCTTTTTCTGAGAATTTGCGCCGCAATTCGTACCACTTTTGATATTCGGCGGTCCGTTTGCGCAATTCCTTGACCTTGGCATCAATCATTGCCGACAGCTTTGAAAGCTCATTGAGTTGTCTCAGGTGCCGGGCATCCTTGGCAAGATCGCGAATATTCGCGCAATACGATTTAATTGCGCCCAACTGTCCGGTCAGTTTTGCGTCCTTCGGTGCGCCTTGGCTGGCGGCCTGTGCCGTGCCCGCGACGGCGCAACCGAGAAAAATCGCGCCAGCCACCGCAAGTCCTGATCGAGCGTTCATCATGTCCGCCTCCTATTGCACAACAAGCTCTGCCTGCAGTGCCCCCGAAGCCTTGATGGCTTGTAGAATTGCAATAATGCCAAGTGGCTTCAGACCCATCTGGTTCAAGCCGGTAACCAGCTTGTCGAGGCTGGCCCCTTCAACAACAGCGAAGTTGCCGGTCTCTTGGCTCGCCTGGATTTCGGTCTGGTTCTCGACGGCCGTTTGGCCGTTGGCAAATGCGTTCGGTTGCACCACGCGCGGCGCTTCCGTAATTCGAACCGTCAGGTTGCCGTGTGTCACCGCAACCCGCGAAATGCGTACATTCTCACCGATAACAATCGTCCCGGACCGTTCGTCAATGATGACCCGGGCCGGCGCATCCGGCTTGACCTCAAGCTTGCCAATCTCTGCAAGAAACCGGGTCGCGCTAATCTTGCCCGGCTTGCGGATCGCAATCACACGCGAATTGTGCGCCGTCGCGACATCACGCCGATAGTGCATGCGCGAGAACGCATTGATCGCATCAGCCGCCCGCACGGCGGTTGTAAAATCTGGATTGCGCAGCTCGAGTTCGAGCTGGCGCACTTTCTCACTGCCGATGTGCGGCACGCGTTCGACCAGCGCGCCGTTCGCGATGCGCCCGGTCGTCGGCACCCCATGCGTCAGCTGCGCGGCCTTGCCTTCCGATGCGAAACCGGCGACCGCAACTGATCCTTGTGCGACCGCATAAACTTTCTGGTCCGCCGCCAGCAACGGCGTTAAAATGAGCGTGCCGCCTGCCAACGACGATGCGTCACCGAGCGAGGCAACCGAGATATCGATCCGCGATCCCGCTCCGACAAACGGCGGCAGTTCAGCCGTTATCAGCACAGCCGCCACGTTGCGGGTGCGCGGGTTGGCGCCACGCACGTTAACCCCGAGCCGGTCCAGCATCGATCGCAGCGACTGCGCCGTAAATGGTGAATTTCGCAGGCTGTCGCCGGTGCCTTTCAGTCCGACAACCAGGCCATAGCCGGACAGCTGGTTGACGCGCACGCCGCGAATAGTCGTCAGGTCTTTGAGCCGCGCCGCCGAAGCAGCTGCCGGCAAGACGACCAGCAAAACTAGAAAAAGGAGCAAGAATCTCACCGGCCGCCTCCGACCCGGACACTGCCGTCGCGTTGCACGACACCTGCCACCATACGACCGCTATCGATGTTTTGGACCTGCACAAACGCCCCCGCCGCGCCGGCCTGCTGGGCGATGCCCTTGCCGTGGATTTCGATGCCGCTGAACTTGAAGTAGAGGCCGACGATCTGCCCCTTGTCGACAACATGCGGTTCGCGCAACGCCGTCGTGTAAATCAGTCGGTTTGGCAGCAACGTACTGCGCGCTACCTTGCCAACCAGGTCGTGACTGGCTCGCACCACGCCGGAGAGGTTGATCGAGCCACGCCAGGTGCGCCAGGCAAGCATGCCCGGCTGAATGCGTTGGCCTGGATACAGGGTCTGGCGCAGGACGGGCACGCGAATGCCAGCACGCTGCGCGGCAGCTGTATCGATCGCCACGCCGATCACGAATACGGCCAGCAACGCCCCGAAACCAACGCAACGGGAGAACCAGCACTGCTGCCATAGACGATGCATGATCATCCCTCGCGACCGATTATCGGATATTTCTCGTGACCGTGCCCAGCATCTCATCAACGGCCTTGATGATCTTCGAGTTCATCTCGTAGGCGCGCTGTGCCGAAATGAGTTCGGTCAGTTCTTTGACCGGATCGACATTCGAATTTTCCAGATAGCCCTGCTTGATCGTCGCAAAACCAGGCGCCCCGGCTAGACCGGTAACGGCGTTCCCGGAGGCTGCGGTCTCACGATAGAGATTGTTCCCAAGCGGCTCGAGGCCGGCCTCATTGGCAAAATTGGCGAGCGACAGTTGGCCAAGTGTGGTTAATTCCGTCTCACCACTTGGGCGCGAGAAAATCGTGCCCGCTTCATTGACAACAATCTCCGTCGAGTTGTTCGGAACCGTAATGGCCGGCTGCAGCTGGTAACCGTCCGCCGTGACAAGTTCACCATTGGCGTTCTTGTTGAACGCGCCTGCCCGCGTATAGAGCGTCTCACCATCCGGCGACAACACGCGAAACCAGCCATGGCCGTTCATTGCGAGGTCAAGCGTATTGCCGGTCTGCACGAGTGAGCCTTGCAGATGCAGATTGCGAACCGCCGCCGTGCGCACGCCAAGGCCGACCTGGGCACCTTCCGGCACCAAACCACCACCGCCACGATTGGCAACACCCGCTGTCCGCTCCGCCTGATACATCAAATCGGTGAACTCAGCCCGCGCCCGCTTGAACCCGGTCGTGTTGATGTTCGCGATATTGTTCGCAATCACATCCACGTTGGTCTGCTGCGCAGACATGCCAGTCGCCGCTATCGCAAGCGCTTTCATTCACGTCACTCCCTAAATTTGCATTCGACTGAGCTCGAGATAGGCCGCCACAACCTTGTCACGCACGGAAATCGCTGCATTCAGCGACCGCTCCGCCTCAAGCACCTTGTCAACAACCTCGGTTATTGGCATTTGCCCCTTTATCCCGGCGGTTGACGCCGCCTCGGCAACCCGCACCGTGTCAACGGCCTGCCCCGCCATCTGCGCAACCATCGACGCAAAGTCGACTTGCCCGCTGGCCTTGGCTTCTGCGACACCGCCCAGTTTTGAACTCGCAACATCTCCTGAAAAGGAGACTGCGGATTTAACTGCAGTGATTTCAGTCATCATCAACCTTTCCTCAGCAGATCGATTGTCATTGAGATCATTTCGCGTGCCTGCTTCACGACTTGAAGGTTCGCCTCATACGATCGGTTGGCCTCACGCATGTCGGCCAATTCAACAAGCACGCTCACATTCGGCAGCTTGACATTCCCGTCCTTGTCCGCTGCGGGATGTGATGGATTTTTCTCAATCAAAAATGGTTCCGGACTTAATCCAACCGATTCAACACGGACCAACTCCGTTCCTGCCGCCTGGTCCAATACAGAACTGAACGTGATCGTTTTGCGCGCATAGGGCTCTGCGCCAGGCGTCGTACCGGTCGAATGAACGTTTGCCAGGTTCTCCGACACCACGCGCAATCGTTGCGTCTGTGCTTCAAGCCCAGAAGCAGCAACCTTCATCGCACCAACAAGATCGTCAGCCATGCGCTTAGCCCTTCGTGCTTGCCAACACCATTCCGTGGAACGCCTTGATAATCGCTGCATTCATCGCAAACGACTTCCGTACGCTTTGCGATTTCAGAAGTTCGCGATCGATCGACACCGTATTGCCGCCATGCTTGGTAAGCGGATCATTGTCAGGTTCGCGCTCTATGACAGCGCCCGTGGCCGACGCTGGCGGCGGCATGTGTTTTGGATCGGACAGCGCCATCGTCATGCGCGCGCTATCAGCGCTCGCGGAAAATGGCGCGACATCTTGCGCACGGAAATTCGGCGTATCCGCATTCGCGATATTGGCCGCGATAGTCAGTTGTCGCTCTGAAAGCCAACCGTTGTGATTGGCCGCGAGCTTGAATAGGGTTACCGGCTCCATTTGCCGACTCCGATCGTTGATTCGCAAGGCAGGTCAAAATCTTACATTTGTGCTAAATCGGTTCGCTTACCCAAAGCTTGTGATTTCCGTTTCAAAGAAATGTTGCTGCGAGCATCGACATAATCGCATCTGCCTCGAATACCAATTTTTGTAATAATCGAACGCGCACCAGTGCGGGGATCGAATTAAATCCGCAAAGTCGCGATAATCGGCGACATCATTTCTTATTCAGGTAAATGATGATCTGTGCGACAGCTTGATAGAATTCATATGGAATAATCTGGTCGACCTCGACGCTATGATAGAGCGGTCGCGCCAGGTCCTTGTCCTCGACAACGGCAACGCCATGGCTTTCAGCAACTTCCCGAATCTTGAGCGCAATCAGATCCTGTCCCTTGGCGATCACGATCGGAGCCGCATCAACATCAAGCTCATAGCGCAACGCAACAGCATAGTGTGTCGGGTTGACGATAACGACTGTTGCTTCCGGCACCCGGCTGATCATGCGTTTACGGGCTCGGTCACGTGCAATCGACCTGATTCGGGATTTCAATAGCGGATCACCTTCCGCCTGTTTGTGCTCGTTCTTGACCTCTTCCTTCGTCATCCGCTGCTGTTGATGCCAGTGATATCGCGTCCAGCTCAAGTCCGCGATCGCTAGCACCATTGACGCGACCGCCAACGCGGATATCGCAGCAATCACGATGGCAAATATCGTATTGGGCAGATTGCCGGGATGGGTCAGCATCGTGTTCCAGACGTCCCAACTCATGGCCCGCAGTGTAATATATGTGGCAGCCGACGCCGCGCTGAACTTGAAAACCGATTTAAGAAACTCAACGAATCCCTGTTGGCCGAACAATCGTTTCCAGCCCTTGGCAAGCGACAATCGCGACGCCTGCGGCGTTATCCGCTTGAGAACCAATCGCGGCGCGTTCTGGACCAGCGCCGCAAAGAGCCCGGCACACAGCAATATGCTGATGATCGGCGCAATCGACCACGCCGCCTCGACCATGACGAAGTCCATCAGTCCGCTGGCATCATGCGAAACGTTGAGCTGCCAACCGCCCGGGTCTTCAAGCAGTCGCTTGAGCACTTGCGTCAGTCGTTGTGCAGCTGCCGGAACAAAGAAGGTCAGGGCAACAAGCATGCCCATGATCGATCCGAATGCAACGGTCTCTCGCGAGAACGGCGTATTGCCGTCTTTGATCGCGTCGTCGAGTTTTTTCTCGGTAGGTTCTTCGGTTTTTTGATCTTGGCTGGGGTTATCTGCCAAGGCCGGCCTCACATTCAGACAATGGAGAAAACGTTCCCGTCAAAGGCAAAGAACTCGTCACCCTGCCAGCCAACAGCCAGCGCTCGTCTCAACCGACGACAGAGCTATCGACAATCTCCGTCAATGAGATGCCGAACCGCTTCGATTTGTCCTCGACAACAATGATCTGGCCACGCGCCACGAGATGACCATTGACGACCAGGTCAACCGGTTCACCAAGGCTCCGATCGAGCGCAATGACGGAACCCTGCGTCAGCTGCATCAGTTCCGAAACCGGCATGCGAAGTTTGCCAAGCACCACCTGCACGGTCACCGGCACGCGCATGACGACGTCACGGCCAATCCGCCCGAGCGACGCTGAGGCGGCTGCCGCTGCAGCCGCGGTTGAGCCACCGGCTGCGTTACCGTCATCCGCCGTCGTTAGGATGCCTTGGACCGAGCCCTTCAGATCCTCGACTGTCACGCTGTCATCAATTTCGCTCATCGAACTTGCCTATTATTTCGCTGTGACACCACGGCCATCCAGATTACGCCGCGGCCGCCTGCGGCGCCCCGCCACCAAGTGTTT
The DNA here is from genome assembly GCA_049116495.1 of Hyphomicrobiaceae bacterium. Lineage (GTDB taxonomy): Bacteria > Pseudomonadota > Alphaproteobacteria > Rhizobiales > Hyphomicrobiaceae > CAJQQK01. The sequence continues at coordinate 8,435 of JAGDYV010000024.1, forward strand.
GCTGCTCAACCTCATCGATTGTCGGGCGCTCATATGACGAGATCGCCTTCCGCCCATACTCAATGGCAATCTGCGGCATCGCACCGTTCATGAAAGCAAGCAGCGATTGTTTCGCGATAACGTAGAGCCGCAGTTTCTTTTCGCGCACCATCTTGATCTGCGCCGAAATCGGCGCCACGACGGAATAGGAAAAGAAGATGCCGGCAAACGTTCCAACCAGTGCCGCGCCGATCAGTCCACCCAGCACTTCCGGCGATTGGTCGATCGCGCCCATGGCTTTAATAACGCCAAGCACGGCCGCGATAATCCCGATCGCTGGAAACGCATCACCAACCGTCACCATGGCGTGGTAGGCTTTCAGCCTGTCGTGTTTGACCGTATTGATTTCTTCATCCATCAGCGCCTCGATCTCATGCGTGCGGGCGTTGCCGATGATCATGAGCCGGATGTAGTCGCAAATGAACGTTGTCAGGTCCTTGTCTTTCAGCACCGTCGGATAGGCGGCAAACATCGTCGAGTTGAACGGGTCATCAATATGCCCCTCAACTTCGGAGCGGGCGGCGCCGCGTAGCTCACGCATCAGCGTGAACAGCAGGCCGAGCAGTTCCAGGTAGGCAACCTTTTTTGGCACGTCGCTGGTGAACGCCTCCATCGTACCCTTGCCGGCATCCTTGATCGTCTTGATCGGATTGGCGACGATGAATGACCCAAAGGCCATGCCGCAAATAATGACATACTCCCATGGCTGCCACAGCACACTGACGTAGCCGCCCATGGCCATATAGCCACCGACCATACAGCCGAGCGTCACCACAAGCCCGATCACAATGATCATAGCGCTTCATTCCCCCACGTGCCCGAAATACACCTGCCTCTGTGATGGTTGCTCCGGCTTGTGCGAACCTTGTAATGGCTGATCAGGAGTGACGTGCTGGCCACCGCCAACCGAAATGCAACACGCTGCAATTCCTGCGCGCACGCTGGTCTGCCGAAAGCCCCATGCAAGGTCGCGATGGCACCGATTGGAGATGTCCGGCAGCTGTGCCGGCGCGACCACATAACCGATATGGATGACCAGCCATGCTGACCACCATTGCCAGCTTCAGTCTCATTGCACGAGACCTTGACCGCTCGTTGGAGACGACCGCACAGCAACCCGCTGTCGCGCGCGAAACCGAGTATTATTCAGAAAACATCCTGAACGTGAAAAGCATCGACGAATTCCTCGAAGACGACCGTCTCTTCAACTACGCCATGACGGCGCACGGTCTGTCTGAAATGTCTTACGCCAAGGCGTTCATGCGCAAAGTCCTCGAAGAGGGCATCGACGCGAGTGACAGTTTCGCCAACAGTCTGGCGGATCGGCGCTACCGCGATTTTGCCGAGACGTTCAATTTCGTCCGCTATGGCGAGGCCGCAACGGCGTTCGACCGTACCCAGAAGGGCACCACCGACCTCTATGTCCGCCAGACCATGGAAATCGATGCCGGCGCCGAAAACGAGGGCGTCCGCCTTGCGCTCTACTTTCAACGCAAGGCACCCGAATTGACCAGCGTCTACGAGATCCTCGCGGACCGGGCGTTGCTGGAAGTCGTCCAGACATCGCTCAGCATTCCGCCGGAAGCGTCGTTTCAGGATATTGACCGCCAAGCCGAGCAAATCGCCAAACGGATCGACATCGAGGATCTCAAGGATCCCGAGAAGCTCGGCCGCCTCCTGCAGCAGTTCTCTGCGCTTTGGGACATCAAGTCTCCGCAGAGCACCGCATCCGCGACAGTGCCGTCGATCTCAATTGGTGCACCCATTCAATATGGCCTCAGCTCAACGCTGCTGACGCAAATCCAGGGCCTGAAGATCGGAAACCGCTAATGGAAAACAGCAACTACGTCGGCGTCTCAGCCCTTCTCGCATTGGAAAAGCGTGTCGCGACCATCGCGCACAACGTCGCCAACAGCTCGACGGCGGGCTTTCGCGCCGAAGAGGTCAAGTTCGAGACGGTCCTGTCCGAAACCGGCAGCGTTGACGTTGCATATGCATCAACCGGCGAGACATTTCTGTCGCGGCAATCCGGTCCGATCACAGAGACCGGCAATCCGCTTGATGTGGCCGTGAAAGGCAACGCGTGGATGGCGATCAGTTCGCCGAATGGCCAAGTTTACACGCGCGACGGCCGTCTGGTCATGGCCGCGGACGGGGCCCTTCAAACCATTACAGGCTTCCCGATTCTGGATGTCGGCGGCTCTCCCATCCAATTGGACCCAAGCGACGGTGCGCCCAAGATCGCAGCCGACGGCATGATCACCCAGGGCGGCAACCAGGTCGGCGCCATCGGATTGTTCCGCCTGCCGGAAGAAGCGCAGTTGACGCGGTTCGAGAACTCGTCGGTTGCCAGCAGTCTCGAAGCCCAGCCGGTGCTGTCCTTCAATGACACCGGAATTGCCCAGGGTTATCTCGAAGGCTCCAACGTCAATCCGGTACTTGAGTTGACCCGTCTGATTAGCGTCAGCCGTGCTTTCAACGCCGTCATGTCGACAATCGAAAGCAACAATTCGACACAGAAAACAGCGATCCGCACACTCGGCTCCGCGAACTAACAACCTATGTCCGACGTGACGCGCTAATCGGGTCCGAATCGATTACATTAGAGCGTCACGGCCGCGTTGTGCGGCCATTGTAGTCGAGGATTGCACCCGGCGCAGCCGATGGCTTGTGTCAATTCTTTGTGGTGCATGACAGGCAGGGTCCAGCACACTGTGAATCGCACATCGCTTCAAGCTTTGGCAGACCTTGTCGGACACGGCTCGGATGCTGCAAGCACCACCAGGATCAGCGGCACGGTCACCGAACTGGCGGCAGATTCATGCTTGGTATCAGGCTTGTCGAAAATTGCTCAGATTGACGACATTGTCGAGTTCGACTCTCCCGACAAAGCGTTGCTCGGCCAGATCGTCCGAATTGGCATCGATACGGTAACGATCAAACCACTATCGTCACTGCAAAGTGTACGCATCGGCACCCATGTCGCCTATCGTGGTGCCTTGTCATTACGCCCGCACCTGGCCTGGAAGGGTCGCGTTCTCAATGCATTTGGCGAACCGGTCGACGGCAAGGGACCGCTGCCACAGGGCGAAAGGCAGATGCAGCTCGACAATGATCCACCGCACGCGCTTGAACGCCAGCGCGTAAGCCAGCCCTTGCAAACCGGCATCAAGGTCGTTGACGTTTTCACGCCGCTTTGCCGCGGCCAGCGGATCGGCATCTTCGCCGGCTCGGGCCTTGGCAAGTCGACACTTCTTCGCATGCTTGCTGCCGCACCAGATTTCGACACGGTTATCGTTGCGTTGGTCGGCGAACGCGGTCGCGAAGTCCGTGAATTCCTCGAAGATGGTCTCGGGCCAATCGCGGATCGAACGATATCGGTCATCTCGACCAGCGACGAGAGTTCGATGATGCGCCGCCTGGCGCCATCGACTGCTGTCTCCATGGCGGAATTTTTTCGCGACGAAGGCCACAGTGTGCTTCTCATCGTCGACTCCATCACCCGATTTGCCCATGCCGCTCGCGACGCGGCCATGGCCGCCGGCGAGCCGCCGATTGCCCGGGGCTACTCACCAAGCGTCTTTTCCGATCTTGTCCGCCTTCTGGAACGCACCGGCCCTGGTCGAGACAGCTCAAGTGGATCGATCACGGGGGTCTTCTCCGTTCTGGTTGACGGCGACGATCACGATGAGCCCATCGCCGACACGATCCGCGGCACGCTCGACGGCCACATTGTCCTCGACCGCGCGATCGCACAGCAGGGTCGATATCCAGCCGTCGACCCGCTCCGCTCTCTCTCCCGCCTGGCGCCGCAGATCTGGTCCAGCGATCAACAAAGACTGGTCATGTCGTTACGCGCCATGATTGCACGTTACGAAGATGGCCGGGACATGCGCATGCTGAGCGGCCAGCAAACCGGTGTCGACGCACTCACCGATCAGGCCGTCGAGCTCATTCCAAGGCTTTACGATATCCTGGAGCAATCACCGGACGATCCACAATCCGATGACCCGTTTCGCGATATCGCGAGCGCTTTCGCAGCCCAGATCAACGAAAACGCATCGTCTTAATAAGAGACATTGCGCGTTCCATCCCTTCAATAGCCATGACAATGGTCGCGAAAAAGCCCCTGAATATCGCGGTTTGACTGCGATGATCAGGATTGAGGCCGTCAATATCGATCGCAATTGAAAACAATTTGATCTAATTCTTCACGTCCGGGGCAGGCCTTCACTAAGCACGTACATCGATAGTAACGTGCTGTTTATAAATCAGAAAAAGAACTGCGTCATGTTCTACGCATGCGTATTGAAGAGACCAAAAAAGTACTGCTTGCCCGTCGCGATGGAATCCGCGACTGGCTTGCTCGCGAAGCGCCCTACACGGTTGCTGATCAGCATCACCTGGACGCTCACTCGCCCGAACAGGCCTACTGGCATCATGGCTATGAGCAGGCTCTGGCGGACGTCCTCGACATGCTCACTGAGCAGGGCGATGGTCCGCGCGGCAATGAGGACACGTCCAAGTCGTCCCGCGAGGACGGCTAGGGTGCAGCATATTGCCTTGCGGACGAAACTTATGAAAAAGCTCGCACTCTCTTAGGAACGCCTGGTGAGCGCCAGTCGAATAGGAAAATTTGAACAGCGGCTCCGAGGCTATGAACATACGTAACGCCTCTTTAACATTTGCATCCGACCGCCCGACTTTACTTAGGCAGAACCGTCCTTCACTGTCCAGACTCCCGAGAGCGAAAACGCCCGGCCTTTCCCGGCGCACAGCGACGTCAATGGCATCATAGGTCAAACGATACGGACCTACTAGGTTTGAAGAGCCCATGCTTCATTCCAATCTTGTTGCAAATGCGATCCGGCTGCTCGATGATCATGCTTTTCCGAAATCCCAACGCTATACGCTGTTGACAGGATTTCCGCATCGCTGGTGTCGACACAATTCATGCAATCGTAAGCCTCATCCCCCCGATAAGGCCGGCAACTCTAATGACCGGACTTCGCCGGTATATTCGGAATTTTCGTCTTGGCGAGCGTCTTGGCCTCAAATGACCCCTTGCGCACCGCATCAGCCGACAGGAAGTTCATCCGCTCGACCAGTACTTCCTTGATAAGCGGCTTGCCGTACCGCTCGTTAACGTCGCCACGCAGATGAACGAGAAGCTTGTCCAAGTTCATCTTGGTCATGTTATCAATATCAACTGTCGCCCCCGAATAAATTCGCCGAAATGCGGCATCAACAAGGAAGGGTCCGGCGTCACTGACAGCGAATTGAAAACCTTCTGCTCGATCGTAAACACAAACTCGGCCACCACGTAACCAGTAAGCTTTTTCTCTTTAATGATCGGCACGGCAATCATCGGCGCTTTTACATAATCGACACCACCAAAGTAACTGGCTTTTTTCGATTTATTGTTTTCGGCAGGCGCCGCCATCATCATCGCGCCGTAGCTGGCCGCAAGCGTGATGATGCACCCCCAAAGCCCCAATAGGATGGCCTTGCTCACTTAGCCCCTCCAAGCACCATCTGCTGCGAGTAAGTGCCATCTGATTCGGCATGCCGCATGACCGACGAGATGATGTCGGCAACTTCCTGCACAGCTGCCAGGCGCGTCTGCAGCAAGGCGGAGTTTTCCGCCAGAGCTTCACGCAACAAGTCCATGTCCTTTGCCATGCGCTCTTTGCCCGGAACATTCACCGTCGCATCGAACGCGCGCTTGAGCGCCAGCAATTGATGGCTCTTGCGACCACTGAATTCATGCAGGTCGACAATGCCGCCACGCTTCAAAGCCGCCGTTTCGTCTCGCACGATGGCATCTGTCCGGTCGATCGCCTGCTTTAGCAGTTGCAATTCAAACTGATTATCGTCGAGGCGACCGTCGTCCGGCGCCGCCGTTTGCGGGATTTCCACAGGATTGAGCGCAACCGGCTCGGCGACCAATCCAGAACCAGAGTGCTCGTGTCTTTCTGTCATTTCACTACTCTCCGTCATTTAAGGGCCTCATTCGCCTTGTCCGCATGCCGATCAGACGCAGGTCCCAAAGGCTTGGCCTCAACCAGTCGCTGGTCTGCCACGTCATTGAACACATTGAATTGCCCTGACACCGCCACCGATTTGGCGAGTTGCTCCACCAACAGCGAGCGATACATGCTGTTTGCCGCACCGGGACTGTCACTGCCCGTCAAGTCTTTCGGTATTGCTGCCTCCAGAAAGTTCTGGAGGATCATGGCGGTAAAATCCTCTCGTGCCTTGCGCACCGCGATCTCATCAGCCGATTGTTTCACCGGCGCCGCGGCTCCGGCTGGCGTTGAGGTGCGCTGTACGTTGTCGGCACGGCCGCTCTGCGCCGCCACATCGGATACGGCTTCCAGACCAATTGCCATATGCAAACTGCTCCTTTTCGAACGAGTCGCGGAAACCATAGATTTGCAAACTTATCGAAGCCTTATCCTGTTGGCGTGAAATGAAATCTCCATGTGCGTCTCAACGTCCTTTGCCTCTTTGGCAACACGGTCCTTGTTGCGCTCACCGCGCAACCGCTCCTCCGCTTTCTTCCGCCGTTGTCGTGCCAGATGAAGTTGCTGTGCCAACGTCTCCAACTCACCATCCAGACGGGCAATTTCGGCAAATGTCCTAGACAGGCGCGCGCACCAGATTTCCGGCAGCAACATGGTCGCTCCATCGGGCGAAGAGCCGATCGCCGACAGTTTTTCGGCCTGCTGGCGCGCCTTTGCCAGACTGAGGCGCTTGCGGTCATAGCGTTCCTCTTCGCCCCGGCACATGATGTCGGCAGCAGCCACAAGACGCTCAAATCTGTTTGTTTTATTCTTCATGGTTTTCTCACACCCGTGCCAGCCAATCCGAAAATCCCTGCAGGAAAGTCGGCAGCAGTTGGATCAGGACCGCATAAGCCAGGAACGTACCGCCCATAATGACGAACGGCAGCGAAATGAAGTACACCGGAATCTGCGGTGTCATCTTGTTGACGAGGCCGAACGAGAAGTTGACGATCAAGCCATAGACAACAAACGGGCTGCAAACTTGAAGCGCCAACAGGAATGTTTGCGACATGACCTTGTTCAACCGATCAAGCGAATAAGCGGCATCGACGAGGGTTGCCAAAGGCACTGCCGTATAGGACTCAACCAGCGCACGCAGCACCTCGATGTGCAGGTCCGTAACGAAGAACATCATCGTTGCAGTGAGCATGATGAATGTCGCGATCGGCGGACTAGGCTCCTGGTCGAATGCAGGCGCGCCGGGCATCGTGCCAAGTCCCATGAAGTTGGCAGCCCCGATCGCCATGAACTGCAACGCAAGAAAAAAACAGCGACCAAGCAAACCGATCAAAACGCCAAGGCCGACCTCGGAAATGACAATCATGTAGAACTGCGCCGGCTTCAGCGCATCAAACTTGATGTCATTCAGACCGGATATGATCGGCGACAGCGAAATCGTAATCGCAATGGCCAGGAAGAGTCGGACACGCATTGGAACGCGCGGGTTGGAATATCCAGGCATTACCATCAAGCATGAACCGATCCGACAGAACACGAGAAACACCCCCGAGAACTCCTGGACCAGCAGATTCGTCATGAAATAGTACCGAGCGAGCGCACATCAATGCCACGCGCAATTTCGACGTGTGACAGGACCGGCAAGGTCGGGAACAGCCTTTCAACAATCATGCGAACATACGGCCGTGCGTCCGGCGCGACAACGAGTGCAAACTGCTCACCTTCATCCATATGACTTCGAATGCTCTCGGAAGAATCTTTGGTGAATTCCTCAAGCAGGACCGGGTCGATATCGAATTCAACAATCTCACCGCGCGAGTCACGCCGCAGACTTTCATGAAACGCCAGCTCCCAACGATTGCCAAGTCGCAGGACGGAGAGTGTGCCGTTCACCGTCAGGTCACCGCAAATCTGCTGCGCCAACCGCAAGCGCACATGCTCCGCAATCTGTTCGGCGCGGCGCACGTGCGGCGCAATCTCTGCGATCGCTTCCAGAATGAGATTGAGGTTCTTGACCGAAACGCGCTCCGCGAGCAGGCACTTGAGCACGGCTTGCAGGCCGGAGTACGAAATATGCGACGGGCAGATCTCCTCCAGCAGTCGATGATACTCGGGTTCGAGATTGTCGAGCAGATGCCGCATGTCACGGTAGGACAGCAACTGCGCCAAGTTGTTGCGCACCACTTCGCTGACGTGCGTCAACAGCACCGACATCGCATCGATCGGCGTGAACCCTTCACGTCGAAGCTCTTCCGAGAACGCTTCCGGCACCCAAAGCGACTTGATGCCGAACGCCGGCTCCCGCACCTCGTCGCCGCCAATGCTTGGCAGCGGCCCGTCACCACACACCACCAGGACATTGCCAAGCTTCACTTCCTGGCTGGCAACAACCGTGCCGTGGATGCGCAATTGGTAGGTCTTGGCGTCGAGCTCAAGATCATCCGAAAGCTTGATGTCCGGCACAACAAAACCAAATTGCTGGGCAAACCGGCGGCGCATTTTCATGACGCGGTTCGTCATCTCGCCGTGTGATGGCACAAACGCGCTCGACAGTTGGCGCCCGAGCCGGACTTCGATATCCGCCGGCTTGATCGTGTCTTTGAGCGTGTCCTTATGCGCCGCCGACTTCGCTTCAGCTTCTTCATTAAGCTTCGCGGTCTGTTCGGCCGCGAATTTCGCCTTGTGCCGGGGTATCGAGTAGGCCAGCCATCCAAGTATACAACCGATCAGAACGAACGGCACGAACGGCAGCCCCGGCATGAAACCGAACAGGAACATGAGACCGGCAACCACGAATAGCGCGCGTGGATAGTTGCCGAGTTGATCGGAAACAACCTGGTCTGTCCGGCCGTTGGCATTCCCCTTAGATACCAGCAGGCCGGCACCAAGCGAGATGATCAGCGCCGGGATTTGCGACACCAAACCGTCACCGACAGAAAGACGCGTGAAGACATCAGCGGCTTCGCCGAGTGGCATGCCATTGCGGGTCACGCCAATGATGATTCCGCCGAATATGTTGACCGCCGTAATGACCAGGCCAGCAATCGCATCACCGCGCACAAACTTCGACGCACCGTCCATGGCACCGTAGAATGAGCTCTCTTCTTCAAGCTCGCGCCGCCGCCGTTGCGCTTCCTGTTCTGTAACCAGACCAGCCGAAAGGTCGGCGTCGATGGCCATCTGTTTGCCCGGGATGGCATCCAGCGTGAAGCGTGCACCGACCTCCGCGATCCGGCTGGCACCCTTGGAGATAACCAGAAAATTCACCGTCACCAGAATGATGAAAACGATCACCCCGATAACAAAGTCACCGGCCATCAGAAAATTGGAGAACCCGCCGATCACGTGACCGGCCGCCGTATACCCTTCCGACCCGTTTGACAGAATCAGTCGGGTGGTCGCGACATTCAGCGCCAGCCGAAGCATTGTCGCGATCAGGAGAATGGTTGGAAATGATGAGAATTCGAGTGGTTTGCCGATCCACAGCGCCACCATCAGGATAAGTACCGAAAACGCGATTGAAATGGCAAGGCCAACATCAATCAGAACAGGCGGCAGCGGCAAAAACAGTATTGTCAGGATCGCGACGATTGAGAACGCGAACGCGACATCATTGAAACCGCCTAGACGGCTCGGCGCCCGCTCAATAGCAACATCGCTCACATCGGACCTCGAGAGTTGGCGCTGTAATCAGCGCGACGGCGTCAACGCAGACCAAACTCAAAACCCGGTTTCAATTCGACCGTAAACACCTTGCGTAAAGCTCAGGATGACCGACCCCATAAATGGCGCGGTAACCGCACAGACCACAAGAATTGCAACGATCTTCGGAATAAACGTGAGCGTCACTTCCTGCACCTGCGTCAAGGCTTGCAGCAGGGCAATCGCGGTGCCAATCACCATCGCAGTCATCACGGCCGGGCCGGATGCCATGATCACGGCCCAGATCGCAGCCTGGCCGATACTGAGTGCATCGACCTCGCTCACTCGACTGTCACCCCGGAACCAATGGTCATTTGCGTGCCATCTTGCAGCACTGCTATCGCACCATCATCCGTGAGTTTGACGCTTTGGACGACACCTGACTGTTGCCCGTCTCCCGACGTCAGCTTGTTGCCGATCAGGCTCTCAGCCAGGATCAACCGATTGCTCGTCAGCATCGTATCGAGCTTTTGATTGCTCTGCACCGCCTGCTCGACCTGCGAGAATGTCGCCAATTGCGACACGTACTTGGTCGAGTCCATCGGCTCAGTCGGGTCCTGATTATTCAGTTCGGCGACCAACAATTGCAGAAATGAGTCGTAGTCGACTTTTGCTTTGTTCGCCGCAGTCGTGGTCGCCGTTGATGTCGCGGCCGCCGCATTGGCGCCGGTTACCGGATTCACTTCCATGCCACGCTCCCATCCATGTGAACTGACGCCAGCACAGGTTGTGGTCTCTCATCGCCGATCAGGATCTCCGCTTCGAGCGGAAAGAGTGCCCGCAGAAGCTTGAGCGATTCGAAATACCGCTCGCGCTGCAGAAGGTCACGAACCTTGCTCAGCTCAAGGAGAATATCGGTCGTCTTGAACGCCGAAATGACGTCCTCGAGAATTCGGTTCAGAACGTCGCGCATGGTCTCAGCCGTACTTGGATCCATCAAAACCATTTGAATGGAGAAGTAGAGCTGCTTGAGCGGCGTCGTTGCGTCTTCGACCTGCAGGACGTGACTGTCCAACATGAACGTCACGTCATTCAGAAATTCGATTGCGACCTTTCGGTCAACGCGCAGAACCGCCCCGTTGACATAAATTCGCTGGCCAGACTTCAGTCGGAACTGCAGCGATTGAGTCATTTCAAACCATCCTGAATCGATCTTGAGACGTCAATCAAACCTTTAAAATTGTTCGATTTCCTCAAGCTTATGTCTTCACACTCACGAAGAACCCAAAGTCCGATAGAGATAAAATTAGCGCGGGTTTCTTCGGGCAACGAGTTTTCGTCACGGCTGAGATCTTCAAGCAGAACCGTCCAAAGGCGGCGTGCGAAAACAAGCGCCTCGGTTACTGCCATCTTCCCCCCTTCACCAGCGTCCGCGCGCTCCAACAACTCGATCGATTGCTGAAACACTTCGTGCTCACGATCGCGCATCAACGTGGCGGAAGAGCCAGCCTCCTGAGCGTAAGCAGTCTTGTACATAGGATCTCCAATTGGCTGCGTGTGGATATTTTAAAACGCCGTTTGAGAACTCACAGGTAGTTGGTTAGCGACAGACGTTGAAGTCTGGCAGTCAAGGCAAATGACGTTTCAAGCTGTGTCAGCAGACTAGTTGCCCGCGTTGAAGCCTCGAACGGGTCAACGCCCTCAAGCGCCTGGACACCATCCGTCAGCACGTTCTTTTGCAGTTCCATTCGATCATTCGACAGCTGGATCTCTTCTTCGGCCACGGCAATCCTGGCTTGCTGCAGCGCGAGCCCTGACACGGCCTTACCAAGAAGCCCGATCGCCGTATCGGCAACAGCTTGGAACGCCGACTGACCAAGATCGCCACCGCCGAGATCGGCAACCATTGTCAGAGCCTGTGCCATCTGCTGAAATGGCTCTTCATTGCCGCTTACAGAAGTCTGAATCGTTGTTGAAATCGAAATCCGACTCTCAATCACTTGGTCCGAAGCATTCGACCAATTCGTCGTCCAAGCAGCACCGGTAAAATTGTTAGCAAATGCACCATCGAGAAACGTCTGCATGGACGTGCCATCAATCGATCCGACGGTCGTCGACGTCTGGGTCATGCCAAAAGCTGCCAGGAAGTCAGCATCCACCGACTGTTTCGCCAGCGATGGCGGCGTCGAATAGTAAGGGTTCATCGGTGCAGTATCCGAATTGATTCCACCGAAAATCCGCGCGCCGTTGAAAGTCGCCCCGAGTGAATCGACCATGCCGTCTAGCATTGCCTGGGCATCGAGCGCGGCGACAGCCGGTGCATTCGTTTCCGAATTGCGCGCGACGAGCAACGTCGCCAACATGGATTGCGCATTGTCGACCATCTGCTGCAGGGAATCCTGCGTCGTTGTCATTCTTTCGCTCAAAACGCCATTGGACTCCTCAAGCGCTGTCAGCTGGTCGAACTCTTGGCGCATCGAAACCGCACGGCTAACCTGATAGCCTAGTGCCAGACCGTCGTCATGATGGCGACCCGACGCGAGCTCGGCTTGCGCCTTCGCCAGTTCGATTTGAACTTCGCTGATTGAACTTCGAGTCGTATGCGCGATCGCAGCCGACGATATAAAACCAATTTTCATCACACTACCTCGTCGCCGCGAATAGCGCATCGATCATCGAATCAATTGTCGACATCAATTGCGCGGAGGCCTGATAGGATCGTTCGATATCGAGCATCATCGTCATCTCTTCATCGAGATTGACGCCTGTCTTTTTCGACAGGGAAACCGACGCGCGTTCCAACACGGCGGCCGATTGGATCTGGTCATCTGAGGCAGAGCGGCGCTCCTCTTGCAGCCAACCCGTTGCCTCTGTGGCAAATGTGATCAAGCTTGCAGCCCCGGAAAGAGCAGCTGCACCATCAAATGTGATCGCCTGGTCGAAACTGTCCGCCAGATCTCTCAAGCGTTCGCTGTAACCGCTGCCGCCTTCCGTGTTGTACGTATAGGCGGCATTGCCCGGATCAGATATCGCGCCGTCGCGCAGCAGGCGCAAGTCACCGCCCTGGGTCGGGTCGACAGACGCGGCAACCGAGATACTGGAAGCCATCCCTGGAACAAGCACCCCTGCCGCAGGAATCGCTGGCGCTCCGGCATAGGTGAACAGTCCGGGTTGTGTCGCTGCACCACCGCCGGTCTGATCGGACTCGGCAAACAGAGTGACGAGGCCGCGTGCGACTTCATCCAATTGTGATTGCGTTGTAACAGCAAGATCGTCGCGAATTCGCGCGAGGCCAAGCAGGCTGCCGCCCTGCGCCGCCTGGGTTGATGTGCTCCCTGTCACCGGCATGCCGTCGACGTAAACCTGTGAGCCGGTTGTGCCGGCCGCAAACGTCGTTGTTGGATTGAACTGCACCGTGCGGGGCACGCCTTCGTAGAGCACGAGGCTGCCCCCGGTCATGACGACCATATCGTTGTCGGCCCGTGTCACCGTTCTGATGTCGATGTACTCAGAGATCTCCGACAGAATTCGGTCGCGCGAATCTTCACTGTCTGTCACGTCGCGCGATTGCCGCGTGCCGTTGATAATCTCCGTATTGACCTGGTCAAATTCGCTCAGCAACGTATTGAGGCGGGCAACGCCGTCCCTGATGTCCTGGTCGGCTTCTGTCCTGATACGTTGCACCGTATCGCTGGCGTTATTGAGCGTACTAACGACATCGCGCGCCGACGCGACTGCGGCACCGCCGGTGCCCGCATCCTGTGGATTACCGGCGTATCGCAGCAAATCATCGCGCAGCTGCGCGATCATCGCCGCCGGTGATGACTGGTCGTTGAGTGATCCGACCACCTGCTGTAGTGAGTCCAACTTCTCGACAATCGCTACATTGCGCGAATTATCTGACGTCGATCGCTGTACAAGATTGAAGAGACCCGTGTCGATTTCTCGACTGATACTGGCGATCCTCACACCGCCGCTGCCAGCCGTTACTTGATTGACGATCTTGCGCGATGCATTGGGGTCTTCCGCCGATGCAATGTTGCGCGCGACGACCGATGCTCGGTCCGAATTGACCGATAAACTCGATCTGGCAATATCCAGCCCACTAGACAGCGTCATGGTGTCCTCAGGAAATCAATGCGAATGGCCAAGCCGACAATCAGCGCTTCAGACTGTTGAGGACATCGAGAATTTCGGATGCCGTCTGGAACACTTTCGAGTTGGCCGTATAGCTTCGCTGTGCTTCGATCATGGAAGTCAGTTCATCGGCGATATCAACCGTGGATTGCTCAAGCGCACCGGTGACGATCGTGCCAAGGCTCGATTCACCTGGAAACCCGATCTGCAAATCGCCCGATCGCGCGTTCAAGCTATAGAGCGTACCGCTGACTGGTGTCAGCATATCGGGGCTCGCCACATTGGCGAGCGGAATTCTATAGGTCGCAACGCGCGCGCCGTTCTCATAGATGGCATAAAGTGTGCCGTCATCATCCAGATCAATCCCGCTGACAGCTGCGGGACCATTGCCGTTGATTTCAATTTCACCAACTTCGAAATCCGTCGCGAGCTGGCTGCTCTGTGCCAGGTCGAGAACCAGATTGTCACCGCCGGGCAGCGTAACTGTTATCTCATCCGCACTTCCCGCGGTCAGCCTTCCGGTCGCAGGATCAAAAGCGAGAGCAACCGTACCAAGCGGCGGATCCCCGGCAGCACCATACGGAAAACTAGTCGACCCGCCAGTCGTCGCATCAGCGCGATTGAATACCGCCACTTCCCACGCTTCATCGGCAGTCTTGGTGGCATACATGTCGAGCACCACTTCTCGGCCGAGACGGTCAAACGCCACAATTGACGTCTTTGCTGTCGGCGCGGAACCTGCCACGTTGTCCGAAGCCAGGCTCCCGGCAGCCACGATGGTTCCGTCAGCCGGATAATTCGCTGAGAAGATCCCTTCCGTGGACGTGGTTGCGGTCAGCGCCAATCCATTGAGGCTCACAGCCTCAAGACCAGCGGTGCCATTGATTGCCGCCTGTGCCGTGCCGTTGGCTGAAGAATACCCCATCAACTTGAAACCGGATGCGTTGACCAGTTCACTTTCGCCGTTGAGCACGAACGCGCCAGATCGAGTCAACTGAGATTGACCATCTCCATCCGTGACGACAAAGAAGCCCTCACCGGAGACCGCTAAGTCAGTTTGAGATGACGTAAAGCTGAGAGCACCCTGTTGAGAAATTCCATAACGAACATCAGTCTCGACACCACCAGGCGAATAATTGCCGTTCGTGGTATTTAACACCAAAGACGAAAATTCGACGGAGGCTTTCTTATAACCAACCGTACTGGAATTGGCGATATTATCACCGACCGTACTAAGTTTATTCGCCTGCGCAGCAAGTCCCGACACGCTTGTGCGCATCATTCCAAAAATACTCATTCCCGCCTCATCAAAGTTATGATGCCCCATTTCCCTATGGGTTAGTATTCAGAGTCGGCTTGTGTGAAACATGCGAGGCAATCGATATTGACAGCTCTTCGCTTTTAACCAGAACCTCTAACACGCCCCATCAGCTGCCGATTTGGTCAAGATCACACATGGCCGCGGCGCCAGAATCCCGCACATACCCAGCCGTCCGCCCGGCCGCGCGCAGTCGTGCTGCGTGCGGTCAAGCTTCCGCCGGCTTGCTATTCCGACGTCGGTTTTCGTTGGAATTTCATCTACCTGTTCGCCATGCCAGGGGCGTCCGCACGCGCCAAAGCAATAAGCGCGTACGTCAAAGAACCGGAAACGAAGAAGAGACGTCAAGTCGGAGGCGCCGAACTAGAAAACCAGCAGCGATCCGTTGAATCGACAAATCTTAAAATACCAGCCGGTGGCGAATTGAAAACAGGTTCAGCGCATCACGAGACAATAACCAAGATGCCTCTTGGAATCGATTGGATCATAATCCAAACGACCACGTAATCTCTTTCTCAATTTACTGATATGGCTCTCAACGACATTGTCGTCGATGCGTTGGTCAAATAGGCCATAAACAGAATTGAATATCTGTGATTTCGTTACGCGTCGCCCGCGTTTGGAATAAAGGTATTCGAGAATTTTACGTTCTCTGCGCGGCAAAGCCATCGGCTCGCCGCCAACCTCCGGATCGCGCCCGTCAAAGAAGATCTTAATGTCGCCGGACAACGCTTCCGGTGACGTTGGTTTCGCGCGCCGGCCGATCGCTGCAATGCGTGCCAAAAGTTCGCGCACGTGAACCGGCTTCTCCACCACATCATCAACGCCGGCATCGAACAGCCGCAAGGTATCTTCCAGCGACTTGCCGTCATTAACTGCGATCACCGCAGCTTCTGTCCGCTTCTTGATTTGCTGTGTCAATCGCGGGCGGCTGTCGCATCGCCCGATCAGAAATGCCTCGATCGCGTCGATATCGATCTTGTCGACAGCCGTCACCCAATCGTCGAATTCGGTCGGCGAGAAGCTCGCAAGCGCAACCCCCTCGCGCCCAAACCACGAAAAATATCCATCGCTCACAAATTCTCGGTCATCGACAAAGACGATCATGCTTGCCCCCGAATCAATTCCATCCGCCCACAATCGATGAATGAATCGGTTCAAAGAGATCGTCAACTTTAAAGTGTATTCATGAGTTATACACGGTAAAGTTTAGTTACATAGATCCTACGGTATGGCGCGAATGCCTCACACTCCGCCTCGTTCAGGCTTCTCTCGGCTCATCACCATCGGAATCCGCCATCACACCTGCATCTGTCTTCGCCAGAAAATCCAGCACATCCAAGGTCATCTTCGCCATCAACTGGGTCGACGCATCACTCGCATAGCCACGCGATATCATCGATGCGCCTGGCGCAGACCGCGTCCAACCCGGATCAGCCGCTTTGACAATACTGTTCGCGGCCTCAGCGGCCGACGAAACCGGAACCGCACGCGCCAAAGTTGCATCCTCTTGCGCAGCCCCGGCAGCTTTCGCAGCCGGATCCGCCGCAACCCCGATCCACGATGCCTCGACCTTCCGCCGCGCAACCAGACCAGGCAGAACTTCGCCACCTGCTTTATTATAGAGCAGAATGATCTCACGCGCCCGTTCAAGATCACCGTTTTGCACCGCTGAACCCAACCCGCTCTTCATCCACGCGGTGCCCGCATTGAACGTCAGCGACGTCAACGCCGACTTCGTGCCGTGATCAAGGTTTGGCGCGAAGCGATCGACCAGCGAAGCCGCTTCGCCGATTTCTGACTTGAAGCGCTGTGCCGCCTCAGCTTTGGTGATTGTCTCGTTCGGCGACGCCGCGCGGGTGCCATAACCATTGGTATATTGCGCGTAGTCCCAGGTCGCTTTCTGCGTAAACCCTTCGAACTTCTTTATCGCCGTCAGGTAGCCGTCCGAAATTGCCATCGCCTTATCACCCCGAAGCCATGCACATAAAACAGAACACGACGCGTCTCGATGCGGACCATCATGGACAGGCCTTGCCGCAGACTGGCGTCACGCGCTCAACGATCGATTTTTCCACAACATCGGCCACAAACGCATCGCACCGGACCATGCCTTGCGCGAACCTGATGTCAGCAAAGCCATCCACATATTGTCAGTCTGCCAGAAAGGCCCTGCGCGCCCATTCCGGCGTTTCATAGAGGAATGAATGCACCTTCGGTGATCGCCGCCGCGCAGCCATCACAACCTTGCGATGCGTCGCGGCACGTCCTCGGTACCGTCCCGGCGCCCGCTTCCCCGCGCCGACAGACAGATTTCGCGACCGACCAGTCAACACAGCCGTGCCGGCACGACTGGGTTTGGCCCGTGTCACCGAAGCACGCGATGACGCCGATGGTTGCGCTTTACGCGGGACGACGCGCGCAATTCTTACGGCAGGTGCAGGTTTTACAGATATTTTCCTCGGACCATTCAAGGGATCGGCACCAACATTGGAACGCCGCCGCATCGCATCCAATTTAATCCGCTCATTATAACGAGACTTATTGCTCGACTCTATCGATACCTCTCGATGCGCATAATATGTCGGCATAATAGCGGGCATTGCTCCGGAGTGTTTTCTAAGCTCGTTATTAGGTCGAAAACGATTCTGCCTCGCCGTTGCAGCTTCCGACGCGCGCGCGAGAACAAACCACTTGAACCCGGACGGCGCGAAGGAAAACCGCGACCAAACCGCACCGGAGCTCGGCACGTTTCGATTGCCAGCCCCAGCCAGGGCATCACCTGCATCGGAAAAAAGCAGTGCAGCACCGACAAAGAAATATACGGGCATTATTATGCGTGACATCATGTTCAACGTTAGCATATTGAGTAATCGACAAGAAAAGGCATGACGCGCTTTCATCTTTTATAATCGGTTATATTTCGAATTAAATAATCGCACGCATTTCTTATGTGGAACTTTTTTCACCAACGGACGCCGCATGTCGGCCACGAAGAACCACCACACCTGACCAATGCGGAGCAGGCTTCACGCCTCACGTAAGCTTGCAATTGTAGACTGGTGGCTGGAGAGACTCTCCCAAACCTCTCCTTAGTTCCAAACCTCCGGGCCACGTGTACGCGACGGGGCTCGGAGGTAGTTGGGCAACCTCTCCCAATCCGTTCGCTCATCTTTCTCGTCAGGGATTGCAGCGTGCCGCCACGGCATCCGCTCGTGCAGTCTCGGCGCAGCTTATTTGCACCGAGGCCAGGCACGGCCAGGCACGGCCAGACTCGGGCTAACTCGGGCTGACTCGAGCAGGCCCAGATAGGCTCAAACAGGCTTTCCAGCCGTCGATCAGATTTCAAACCAAATCCAGTGCGGCAGACTGTTTCCGGCCAGGCGCCCGTCGCCTCAGTCCGTCATCGCCTTGGCGCGCAGCATCGCAACGAATGCTGCGAAGATCTTCTGCATCTGCTGGCGCTTGTAGGGAAACACTTGATCCGAATCCATATCGTGAACGATCAGCGCATTATCAGCTTCGAAGACAACCAGTTGGCCATCTAGGCTTTCGGCGCAGTCAATTCCGAAGTAGTCGAGATCCACCTTGCGCGCCAAATCGACAAGCGTTTCGCGGTGTCGCAGGCCAAATTCGCTATCGAACCGCTCCATGAAGCGCTGCTCTTCCCGGCGTTTTTCCGCCGCCTGGTCCATGCCGGCGTTCATGTACCAGACCTTCCACTGGTCCGCGATCGCCATGTGGCATGCGTAAGGCTCTCCATCCACAAAGACGATCCTGTACTTGCGGAACGCGCCGTCGGCGCTGCGATAGTCGATATACGATGACACGAAAAACTCAGGATCGACGCACGAGCTCAAATAGCCCTGCACATCGCCAGCCGATTGCAGCAACTCCAGGTTCCGGCCCGCGTGCGAACCGACGGGCCGCAGCACGAGCGGGAAATCCAGGTCGCTGAACAGATCATCGGGCCGCAAAGCCCCGTGTCCGATCATCGCGAGATCCTCGCGGCTGATGCGCGCGGTGTTCGGTATCCACAGACGCGGCGTGTTGCGGAACGTCATTGCCAGTTGATCACGCTCCAATCGCATGATCGCTTGCGGCGCATTCAGGACCGGTCGAGGCCAATCGCGCACGCATTCCTCGATGTGCAACAGGAACGGTCGCGACGAATCCGTGTCGCCTGGCGCCGCGACGAAGGCGATGTCATGCTCGGGCAGCGGATCGGGAACCTTCAAGTCCGGACCGAGATACAGTGTTGTATGTCGAATCGAAGAGCCTTCCGTCAGAAATTCGATCGGTGTGTTGCCGCCAAGATGGATCGGCGCCGCCAAAACCAGGAAACGAAGGTCCGTCTCCCGGTCTGACACGGTCTCGTAAATCTGACATTGCTCGAGCGCGCGCGCCTGCAGGGCGAGACCCTCTTCGAGCCGGCCCCTTAATTGCTCGATGGCACTCAGGTCTATCAATGCGGCAGCTTTCGCCGGCCCGGCCAACACCGCAACGCCAAGTGCATCGACAACGGTCGTCAAATCCAGGCCATTCGAGACAGCCCGTGTCAGGGCGGCCGTGCCGATACGCCCTTCGATCTGCCCTTGCTGACTTGCGCTTTTTAGTGCAACCATTGCTAATCTTCTCCGAGACATCGCGTGCAAACAATGCGTTAGCATTCCAGTCTCAAGTGAAGCTGACGGGCATTCAATCTTGCGCCGTGCACAGCCTGCAGCCATACAGACCCGCGCAAGTTTTGTGTGTTTGGCTGTTGCGGTCAGTCCGCGTTTTCCAAAAGGTGTGTAATGTCAAGTTGTACTCACGATCAAAACAAGCACGCGCTCCATCAACTACGGCACCGCCTAGAAGTCTATTCGGCGGCCCTGGTGGAATGGCAGCAGGCTTTGGCCGAAGCCGATCGCGAGATCGACGGTCTTGCGCCGTCCGCAGCGATCGAGGCCGCCGCCGAAATTGACGGCATCCAGCAAAGTTACGCCGAATATGAGGCGTTGAAAAAACAGGTCGAGGCCGGTTGGGACCTTTATCGGCAGCTGTCAGAGAACCCCGGCGTCGCGACGTTGAGCGCAAACGCGTTTGCGCCGATGCCGCTGCCAACGTCCTTGCAATAGCCAGCCGGCAACGATGGCGTTGTGTTTGATCGTTCAGCCCGCTGCAATCTTTGCAAGTTTATCTCCGACGCTGATGCTGCCGTCCTGCACAACGCGGGCATAGATCCCACGCAACTTGTAGGTGTCACCCTCGCCGACGTTGACGAACGCTGTCGCGTCGCGTCCGTAGCGCTCGACGAACTTCGCACATCCCTTATGCGGCGTGTCTGTTATTTCGAGAACGGCACTGCCGACCTGCAATCGCTGCCCCGGCGGCATGTTGTCTGGTCGTAAGTCGAGGTCGACAAATAGATTGTCTCCTGCCGGCGGCCAGTTCTCCCGATCGCCACCGGCGACCAGATTGATGCAGCGCGAATTCATGATGCAGATCTGCACGTCCGGATGTGGGCTGCCGTCTTCGGTCGTCTTCCAGCACCCTTTTGCCCAATGATCGCCTTCCAACCCGCCGGCCAGGCTCACATTGCAGCTTGAGACATCGAGCCTTTGGTCCGCCTGCGGGCGCACCACGATTGCATCAACGCTGCCGTTGTCCGCCGGTGAATTCAGAATGTCGGGCAGGCCCGCCTTCAATTGAGCCATCGTCAGGTGCTGTGCCATCGATCATCCCTAATAAAGTTCACCAATTGCGCGGCCTGATCGCCTGAAGCGCCGTCCATATATGCCATCACGCCGCCAGCTGGCGCAATCCATTGCAATCGCTGCCCGCCTTACAATGACATCCATACTTGGATGAAACGCCCTGGCACCCGCATCACGGCGTGACCATCAGCCGGCCCGCAACGTATATTGTCCAGGACAACAGGCATTCCAAATCAACCGCACGGGGAGAGAGGCCATTGCTCTGGCTTGGCATTGACGTTGGCGGCACCTTCACGGACCTCGTCGTATACGACCCGGCGAGTGGCCGCATCACGCTTGGCAAGGTGCCATCGACACCGGAAGATCAGTCGCGAGGTATCCTCGACGGCATCAAGAGCCTTGGCCTTGCCGGCGCGGACCTGAACCGCGTCGCGCACGGCTCGACCGTCGCGACCAACACCGCGCTCGAACGCTCCGGCGCCGACATTGCCGTGCTCGTCACCGCCGGTCACCGCGATATCCTGATCACCGGCCGTGGCAATCGTACGCTAATGTACAACATCAAGGCGACCGCGCCCGAACCGATCGTCTCGCGCGATCGCTGTTTCCAAATCCCGGAGCGGCTCGACGTCCACGGCCAGGTCGTAACGGAACTCGACCGGGACGCCGTCACCAGCGCCGCCGCCGAACTTGCCGGTCAGAACTGCGAAGCCGTCGCGGTTTGCTTCCTGCATTCCTATGCCAACCCGGATCATGAGCGCGAAGCCGCCGACATCGTCAAGGCGGCACTGCCCGAAGCCATCGTCGCCACGTCCGCCGA
This sequence comes from Hyphomicrobiaceae bacterium, assembly GCA_049116495.1. GTDB lineage: Bacteria > Pseudomonadota > Alphaproteobacteria > Rhizobiales > Hyphomicrobiaceae > CAJQQK01. Next base: position 30,116 of record JAGDYV010000024.1, read on the forward strand.
CGTTCTGCCCGAATACCGCGAGCACGAACGCTTCTCGACAACCGCCATCAACGCCTATGTCGCGCCGCGCATGCGTCGCTATCTCAGCAGCCTGCGCGAGCGGCTGGCCGAGACCGGTTGCGAGGCTGAGGTTGCGATCATGACATCAAGCGGCGGCACCTTGCCCGATCACCAGATCGAGCGCCTGCCGGTGCTCTCGATGCTATCGGGGCCGGCGGCCGGCGTGATCGCCACGCAGTTCCTCGGCAAGATTGCCGGTTACCCGAACATCATCACCTGTGACATGGGCGGCACGTCGACCGATGTCTGCCTCATCCGCGATGGCGCATTCACCATGACGGGCTCGGGCAAGGTCGGCATCTATCCTGTCAAGTCACAGCAGGTCGACATCAACACCGTCGGGGCCGGCGGCGGCAGCATCGCCTCCTACGAAGCCGGTCAGCTCCGCGTTGGCCCGCGCTCAGCCGGCGCCGTCCCGGGTCCCGCCTGTTATGGCCGCGGCGGTAACGAGCCAACCGTGACCGACGCCAACCTTGTCCTCGGTCGCCTCGCCACAGCAGATGCCAGCCAGACGTCGCCAAATGCCGGCCTGCAACTCGATGGCGCCTTGGCCGCCGACGCCGTCGACCGCCTGGCCACGGACGTCGGCCTCGAAAGAACTGCCATGGCGGAAGGCATCGCCCGCATCGCGGTCGTCAACATGACGGCTGCGATCAAGGAAATCTCCGTCATGCGCGGTCTCGACCCGCGCGATTTCGCCCTCATGGCCTACGGCGGCGCCGGTCCGCTGCACGCCACCGCCATCGCCGACGAACTCGGCATCTCGACCGTTCTCATCCCACCGATGCCGGCCAATTTCTCCGCGTTCGGCTTGCTCGCAGCCGACCTGCGTCGTGACTTCGTGCGCACCCAGGTGTCTCCAACAGCAACCACCGCAATCGCCGACGTGCACTCAGCGCTCGACACCCTGAAATCGGCCGGCTCGGCTGAACTGGCAGCCGCCGGCTTCGCCCCGGACCGGCAGCACCTCGAAGCCACGCTTGACATGCGCTACATCGGCCAGGCATTCGAGTTGTCGGTGCCGGTCGCGCTCGATGTCCAATCGATCGATGAGATCGAGTTGGCCTTCCGCGCGGTCTATGCCGCCCGTTACGGCACGGCCCCCGAAAGCGGCAGCGAGATTGTCAGCTATCGGCTCGCAGCCTGGGGTTTGACCGACAAGCCACAACTGAAACCCGCTGGCGCCGCACAGCAATCCTCCGATGCTTCCACCAATTCGCGTACGGTCGTTTTCGACGGCAAGGCCCACGACACCGCCGTCCACACGCGCGCAGCCTTGACCATCGACCAGCCGGTCGCCGGTCCGGCCATCATCGAGGAGCCGAGCACCGCGACCATCATCCCACCTGGCTGGCGCGCGCACCTAGCCGCACACGACTGCCTCGTTCTGGAGCGCGCACCATGACCCAACCAGCCAAGACCCAGACAATCGATCCCATCACACTCGAAGTTCTCACCCAGGGCCTCATCTCCGTTGTCCGCGAGATGCGCGCCACCGTCATGCGCACCGCCAAGTCCGTCGCAATCTATGAGGCCAAGGATTTTTCCTGCGGCCTGTTTGCGCCCGACAGTCAGGTCGTCGCCCAATCCGAAGATATCGGCAGTCATGTCGTGCCGATGCCGTGGACGGTACAATCCGCCATGGCCAAGCTCGGCGACACGCTCGAGCCCGGCGACGTCATTCTAGTCAACGACCCATACGTCGGCGGCACCCACCTCAACGATGTCACGATCATCTCGCCCGTCTTCCTCGATGACCGCCTGATCTTCTTCCCCGCCGTGCGCGAGCACTGGCCCGATGTCGGCGGCATGGTCCCCGGCAGCATGTCCGGCAACGCCACCGAGATCTATCAGGAAGGCATCCGCATTCCGCCGATCAAGATCATGGAACGCGGCCGCATGAACCAGGCCGCCCTCGATATCCTGATGGCCAACATGCGTGTGCCCGAAGAACGCATCGGCGATTTCGAGGCCGGCATCGCCGCCTGCCACGTCGCCGAAACGCGCATCCGCGAACTATGTGATCGCTACGGCATTGACCAGCTTCTCAATGCCGTCCAGATCGATCTCGATCGCGCCGAAGCCCGCATGCGCGCCTGTATCAGTGATCTTCCCGACGGCACGTACTGCTACGAAGACTACCTCGAAACCTATCCGCAAGGTGCGTTCGAGCCACTCCTGCTGCCCCTTGCACTCACCGTCAAAGGTGATCGCATGACAGCGGACTTCACCGGCGCCTCACCGCAAGTGCCCGTACCGGTCAACTCGACGTTGGCGGTATCGGCGGCGTCCGTGTTCATCGCCGTCAAGTCGATCTTCGACCCTGAAGCCCCGCTCAATCAAGGCTCGTTCCGCCCGATCGACGTCGTTGCGCCGGAGGGCACCATCGTCAACGTTACCCGCCCGGCACCGGCCGGCTCGCACGGCGAGATCCGCAAGCGCGTCATCGCGACCATGGTCGGCGCGCTTTCACAGGTCGTGCCCGACAAGGTTGCCGGTGACCTCTGCCGCAGTTCCTTCCACAATCTGCTCGGCGGCTACGACACCCGGTCGGGGCGCGAATGGGTCCACTATGAGTGGTCCGGCGGCGGCAACGGCGGCTTTGCTGAAGCCGACGGGCCAAGCGCGATGGCACCGTTCGACTGGGGCGACCTCGTCACCGTACAGCCTTCCGAAGTCATCGAATCGCGCTTTCCCCTGCTCGTTGAATACTCCGAACTCGACACCGACTCCGGTGGCGCCGGGCGTTCACGCGGCGGCCTCGCCATGCGCCGCCGCATCCGCCTCACCGCGCCTGATGCGCGCTACTCACTACTCTCGGACGGCGCCATCGTACCGGCGTTCGGCGTGCTCGGCGGCCAAAGCGGCAAACCGCTCTCGTCCTGGGTCGAGAACGCCGACGACGTCACGGAAGATTTCGCCACCCCCGGCAAGGTTGGCGGCCACCTCGTCGAGGAAGGCGAGCGCGTCGTCCTGCGCTCCGCCGGCGGCGGCGGCTATGGCGATCCGCTCGATCGCACGCCGGCCCAGGTCGCAGAGGACTATCGCCTCGGCTACATCTCCGACACCGCGCTCAACGACACCTACGGCGTTGTCGTCGACGATCGCTACCAGGCCGACGCAGCCGCCACCGAGAAGCGCCGCGCCGACCTGCGTGCCGGCCGTCTAACCCTCGCCACGACAGCCGAAGCCGACAGCTATCGCGTAACCAACGTCAGTAAGCACCGCATCTGCCGCCTCAACCCGGCTGACGCCGATCATATCTCGGCCCAGAACGGCAACCTCGTCGAACTCGACGCGGCCCATGCCGCCCCCTTACGCGCCTGGTTGACCATCGATCCCGAGGTCGCCCGCGGCACCATCCCGTTGGATCACGCCGGCACGAGCATGCTGTTGATCGAACCGGGCGCCAGCATCGTCGTGCGCCGGCTCGGTCATGGCCGGCCGATGGCTGACAGCAATACCTAGTGTTCTGGATCGAACACTTGGCTCCGGGTGAAAGTCGGGTCGTGTTCGTCAATCCAGAACACAGTCAGAACGCTAGAACGCGAAGGAAGGGTACGCATGCAGGCGCGCTTCGGTCTCATTGAAATCTCTCGCAGCATTGCCTCATCGATCGACAATGCCCAACTGGCAGAACAGGTCGGCTTCGACTGGGTCGGTATCGCCGACTCGCAATCGCTCTTCCGCGAACTGTTCGTCACGCTTGCCGCCGTCAGCCAGGCAACCGAGCGCGTCATGATCGGCCCGTCGGTCACCAACCCACTGACCCGGCATCCGGCCGTCATGGCCAGCGCCATCGCCAGCGTCCACGAATTGAGCGGCGGCCGCGCCATGCTCGGCATCGCCACCGGCGACAGCGCAATCTACAATATCAACGAACCACCACGCGGTCTCAAAGGCCTCCGCGCATACATCGCGGCCGTGCGCGACCTGCTCCGCGGCCAGCCGACCGAATATGCCGGTCGTAACATCCACACCAAATGGGTCGCCGGGCAGGCGGACAATCCGGTGCCCATCTACATTGCCGCTGAAGGTCCGAAAACCCTCGAACTTGCCGGTGAAATTGCCGACGGTGTCATTTGCGGCATGGGACTTTCCCCCGAGGTCGCCAGACGCACACTCGACCATCTCGCAATCGGCGCCGAGCGCGCCGGCCGGAGCATCGAGGATATCGACATCTGGGCGCTCGCCCGCGTCAACGTCGGCAACAATCGCGATGCCCTTGTTGACGAAATCCGCATGGAACTCGCCTCGATGGCACATCACGCATTCCGCTTCACGCTCGAGGGCAAGCTCGTCCCGCCGGAGCTTGCCGATGCCATCCGCAAGGTCCAGCAGGGCTATCAGCCCGCCCACCACGAGGACCTCGGCGAGTCACCAAACGCCGGCCTGATGCAGGACCCCGAACTGCTCGACTACATGACCGACCGCTTCGCCATCGTCGGCACCGCCGATGACTGCGTTACCCGTATTCAGGCGATTCGCGCCGCCGGCTTCCATCAGCTCCTGTTCACCGGCTTCGTCGATAAACGCGCTGAATTGATCAAGACACTCGGCCAATCCGTCTTTCCCCGTTGCCGCAACTAAGCGCAAGTACCGAGTCCGCCATGCCCGACCTCATCCTGCACCACTATGACTTTTCCAACTACGCCGAGAAGGCCCGCCTCGCGCTCGGCTACAAATCGCTTGCCTGGCATTCCGTCACAATTCCTTCCGTCGCCCCGAAACCCGACCTGCAGGCGCTGACCGGCGGCTACCGGCGCACACCCGTCCTCCAAATCGGCGCCGACATTTACTGCGACACGCGCATGATCCTGCGCGCGCTCGAGCGCCTGCAACCGACCCCGACGCTCTATCCCGCGCCCTACGCTGCCACCGCCCACGCCGTCGCGTACTGGGCCGAAACGCAGCTCTTCCGGCCGATCTCGCTCTATGTCTCAGGCAGCAATCCGGACGTTTTTCCGCTCAGCCTGCAAGCCGATCGCGCCGCCATGCGCGGCCTGCCACCGCCCAGCGCCAATGCCATGCAGCGCGCCGCCGAACGCAATGGTCCGCTCGTCCGCGCGCAACTGCCACGTATCGAAGAGATGCTCGCCGACGGTCGCGAGTGGGTCCTCGGCCCCGCCACGACTGTCGCCGACTTCTCGATCTATCATGCGCTCTGGTTCATCACCGGGCGCACTGACAAACTCGCCTTCGAGCTCGATCCCTTCCCGCGCATCCGGGCCTGGAAGCAACGCATGGCCGCGTTCGGCCACGGTGATCGAACCGAAATGACCGCCGCAGCCGCCCTCGGCATCGCCGCCGCCGCGACGCCGCAACCGCTGCCCTCCTCCCAACCATCGAACGGCGATCCGCAACCGGGTTCACAGGTACGCATTCGCCCCGATGATTACGGCAAGGAATCCGTTGAGGGCGAACTTGTGCTGATCGACGCGCAGGAGATCGCAATCCGCCGCATCGACCCAACCCTCGGCGACACCGTCATCCATTTCCCACGCCTCGGCTACGACCTGCGCACGATGTGACGTCCCCTGCCGCGCTGTTTTCAAGGCCGGCGCGTGAAACGTTCTGTTGGGTTCCGCGGTCGATGTTTGGCCTTGACGATCCGCAAGTGGACCGCTAACCCAATCTTCGATTCATCAGTAAAAATCAGACTATTAAAGAAATTATATGAGTCGTAGGTTGAGTTAGCACGGCCCATCGGCTTCGGTGTGGCACGATGCCGATCCGTGCGTAACCCAACAGCGCCACCCCTTGCGCTCAACGACAGGCCAACAACCCAAAAGAAATCGCAATCCGCCGCGCCGATCCAACCCTCGGCAACGTCTTACGCGCCATCTGAACGCCCGCCCTCGTTGCCGGACGCTACTCCGCCGCGTGCAACTTGCGATCGATCGGCAGGTACTGATCGCCCAGCATATCGGCCACCACCACTTCGCGGACATACGCCGGGTCGAGACCATGCGCCTCGATCAACGCCATCGATGCGGCCAGAATCGCATCAGCGTCCTGCATCACCTTGAGTTCCTTGAACCGGTCCGGCCGCGCCAGGCCCATGCTTTCACCAACCAGTTCCATGTAGTTGGCAATATCGAATGACCATGCGCTTTCGTGTCCCGACAGCTCGCGGTGGTCGGAATGATAGACGCCCACCAGCGTGTCGACGTTCTGTGCCTCGGCCTCACTCAGCACCGCCTGGATCGTATCCTTGTAGTAGTTGCCAAGCGGCGCCAGCGACGTGCTCGTATAGCCGATGCTCGATGCCTCGATCTCGACGACTTCAAGCTCCGGAATCGCGCCAAGCAACGCCCGGACACCTTCCATCACGCCAAGCTCGCCGGCGTATTCATAAATCGCCACGCGCTTCTTGACCGGCCGCGTCATCATCGGGCGCAGCGCATCGAGCCGGCTCGCCAAATAAACCGGGAACATCGTCATGTCGAGTGAACTGCCGGTCACCTCGCGATAGCTCGGGATCATCGTTTCGCCGAACTGGATCTGACAGGTCGGACACCACGACAGCACCTGCGATGTCTTCGATGCCGCCAACTTATCAAGCGTATTAAACGCCTGCCGGCCGGCATTCTCTGTATCTCCCGGGCGGGTCTGCAATATGCCACAACACGCGCTCGGGCCACCCTGCACTTCGTAGGTCACACCCAGCGCGTCGAGCGCATCGAGACACAGCAAACCGATATGCGGCGTCTTCAGCATGTTGCAACCCGTATAAAACACCAGGTCCGGCACCTCATCGCGCTCCGGATGCGAGCGCGGACTCAACCGTTCATGCAATGCCGGCGGCAACGACAGGCGCGACAGCACCCGCACGCCACGGCTCATTTTCTGGAACGCCGCCTTGCCACCTGCGCGGCGCTCTTCGACAGCCTGATCCTGCACCATCGCGCGGCGTGCCATCGTCAGCATAAAGCGCGGATTGATGCCATGCTCACAGACCGTCAGGCACTTGCCGCTGCCACAGCACGATGTCGCCCACGCCTGCGACGCCTCACGCGCCGCGTCACCACGCAGGATATCACGCACCCCCGCCGTCAACGCCTGCGGATCCTCTCTATCAATGCCAGCGATCTCGATCGTCGGGCAGACCTCGGCACAGGCCCCGCACGCCGTGCACGCCGCCGCAATATCCGCAACCCGCTGATCAAGCGTCTCGATGAAGTCCTCAACCCGGTTCGTCATATGGCTTCTCCCTCATCGACGATCATCAGCCATGCTCGATACGGCACGAGCGGTCTATGGATTAGCTCATTTGACGATCAAACACCACTCATCACCGGTCCATGGTCAACGAAATTGTCGCGACACCCCGTGACCTCCTCCGCACCATCCGCTAGACTCTGAGCCAACCATTCCACCCCGAAAAGGCCGCCCCATGCCCCTCCAACCTCCGATCAACGGCACGCGCTACATGGTTTCCGCCGGCCATTTCCTCGCGACGCAGGCTGGCTTTGACATCCTTGAAGCGGGCGGCAACGCGGTCGACGCCGGCGTCGCAGCCGGCATGGCGCTTGGCATCGTGCACAGCGAGATGGTCCAGTTTGCCGGCGTCGCGCCGATCATGATCTACCTCGCCGAGCGCAACGAGGTGCTCACCATCAGCGGCCTCGGCTGGTGGCCCAAAGCCGCGTCGCTCGAGCATTTCGTCGAAGCCCACGGCGGCACCATCCCGGAAGGCCTGCTGCGCACCGTCGTACCTGCCGCGCCCGATGCCTGGATCATGGCGCTTGAGAAATTCGGCACGATGTCGTTTGGCGATGTCGCGGCCGCCTCGATCCGCTATGCCCGCGACGGCTTCTCCATGCACCACGTGATGCACGATTATCTGGTCGCGCACGAAGCAACCTATCGCGGCTACCCATCCAGCGCCGAGATCTATCTCGCCAACGGCCGCCTGCCAGCTGTCGGCGAGAATTTCGTGCAGGCCGATCTCGCCCGCTCGATCCAGTACATGGCCGACGAAGAGAAGGCCCACGCCGGCAAGGGTCGCAACGCCGGCCTCAAGGCGGCGCGCGATGCGTTCTACCGTGGCGATCTTGCAACCAAGATGGTCGACTTCCATCGCGACAACGGCGGCTGGCTGACACGCGAAGACCTCGCCGACTTCTCATCCGCGATCGAGGCCCCCGTCCGCACCACCTACCAGGGCATCGATGTCTACACCTGCGGGCCCTGGTGCCAGGGCCCCGTGCTGCAACAGATGCTGAGCCTCCTCAAGGGTTACGACCTGCCGGCGCTCGGCCACAACAGTCCGGACTACATTCACACCATCGCCGAGGCCATGAAGCTGTCGTTCGCCGACCGCGAGCGCTATTACGGCGACCCGCGCTTCGTCGACGTGCCCCTCGACAAACTTCTCAGCGACACCTACGCCGCCGAACGGCGCACCATGATCCGCCCTGATACGGCCTGGCCGGAACTGCCACCCGCCGGCAATGTCCCGCTCAACGGCGTCGCCGCGCGCGCAGCGCCACCCCACACCACCACATCAACCGAAAGCCCGCCGCCGCCCGCCGACACGTCGTACTGCTGCGTCATCGACGAGCAAGGCAACATCTTTTCCGCGACGCCGAGCGACGTCTCCTGGGATGCGCCGGTCATTCCCGGCACCGGCTTCTGCCCCTCGTCGCGCGGCATGCAGAGCTGGGCGGTGCCCGGTCACGCTTCGTCGGTGGCACCCGGCAAACGTCCGCGCCTGACGCCGAACCCTGCGCTTGCCATGAAGGACGGCGCTTGGGCCATGCCGTTTGGCACCCCCGGTGGCGACACCCAATGCCAGGCGATGCTCCAGGTCCTGATCAACCACGCCGAATTCGACATGGCCATCCAGGATGCTATCGAGGCACCGCGCTTCATGACGCACAGTCAGCCCGACTCGTTCGAGCCGCACACCGCCTATCCCGGCCGCCTCACCGTCGAAGGCCGCATTGACGTCGAAACCTCCGACAACCTTGCCGCCCGCGGCCATGACGTCGAACGCCTCGCCGATATGACCTACAAGACCGCCGGCGTCTGCGCGATCACCAAAGACCTCAAAACCGGCATCCTCGAAGGCGGCGCCGATCCCCGCCGCATGAGCCGCGCTATGGGATGGTGACACGGGATGGTGAGGCGCGAAAGGTAGGTTGGGTTAGCGGTCCCCTACGCGATCGTCAGAGCGTAACGCTGACCGCGTAACCCAACACCAAACGTTGATGAGATCGACCTGGATATGCGATGAACGCACACGGCAGACGTTGGGTGACGCGCGCGGCGACTCGCAACCTGTGCCGCACCAAAATCAGTCCGGCCAAAAGTTGCGCCGCCACAATGCAGGCCACACGATCGCATAGCCTGACCTACTTGATCTGGAACAAAAGCGGTCGCGACTGATGCATGAAACCATTCGGATTGCAGCCATCCTAGGCTTCCTGTTCGGCGTCGTCATGCCAATCTTAGGCATGTTCCTTGGACTGCAGGTCTCGCCGCTGCTTGGGACAATCTTCGCCTTTCCGCTCGTTGCCGCAAGCTGGCTGGCCGGCGAACCGATTGGCAATCTCGCGCCCTGGATCCGTGTGGTCGCGCTGCTCGCCTCCGGCCTCGTTTGCAGTGTCGCCTTTGCATCGCTCGCGCGCGCCGCAACGCACCGCCACCCGCAATCAGACCACACGAGCTAGAGCCTCATAGCCGTGCTGCGAAATCGGCAGCCGCCTTCTCAATCAGCGCGGCATCCGAACCGCCCACCAGAAAATAGCTGTAACCGTCCTTCGACCAGGACGCCGAACTCATCGCGTGCATCTCCCGCATCGCAATCGCCCGCGATCCACCGTTCGCCTCACGAATGATGCAAAGCGCAACCGGCGCGCCGCCTTTCGACAGGAACGCCAGCTGAATCAACGGCTGCCCTTTGAACCCGAGGATCTGTGCCCGCTTGTAGTCGAGCCGCTCGACCTTGGTGACCGCCGCAAGCTCGATCTTCTTGCCAAGCGCTACGGACACCCGCTCAAGTTCATGCTCCGACGCCACCCGCGGATTGTTGATCTCGGCCAGCGTTCGGTTGACATAGAGCGCATGATACGCCGCCGCGAACTCGCGCCACGACGCCTCACCCGGCGCTGCCAGCCACGCTCCGGCCCACCCGCCAAGCATCAGGCACACCACCGCCGTCGCCGCCATCGATCGCAACGCCGCCGCACCGAAACCCTGCGACACGGCGGGCCGGGTGTCCGGCAATTCCGGCGCCGCGGGTGCACCATCAAGCAGCCCGTCAAAAGCGGACTTCAGCGCCGCCTCGTCCAAGGTCAGGTGCTCGAGCCGCGCGGTCACATCTGCGTTGCGCGCGCGTGCGGCATCGACCGCCGCATGCAACGCCGCATCGGCTTCACCATCCAGATAGCTGGTCAGTTCCTCGTCGCTGAATGTGCGCCCATCGCTCATCCGGTGTTACTCTTCTTGTGCTCGAACGTGGTTGACAACTTGCCTCTCGCAGCCGCCAACCGGCTCATGACGGTGCCGATCGGAATATCCAGGATCTCCGCGGCCTCCTTGTAGCTGTAGCCGTCAACATAAACGAGCACGACCGTCGCGCGTTGCGCCTCGGGCAATGCCATCACCTCTAATAACACCTCACGCGCCAATAAATTCGTTTCTGGATCGGGCCGATGGTCGGTTATCTCGATTTCATCGATCGAGGCCATGCCGCCGCCGCGCCGCACGCTTTCCGCACGCAGCTCATTCAGCCAGATCCGTTGCGCGATCCGAAAGATCCAGCCGTCGAGCCTATCGTCCGTGCCCAATTGATCCGACTTTTCCAGCGCCCGCAGACACGCCGATTGGGCCAGGTCATCGGCGCGCGACCGGTTCCCCGTCAGCACCAGACAGTAGCGCCAAAGCCGAGGATACAGTGGCCTGAGCTGCTGCATCACGTTATCGTGAGGCGTTCGACGCCAAATCATTTGAATAATCCGATGGTCCTGCGTGTTTTCATAACGCCGCAGTCGACCGCAGCGGTCAAGAGAGGAAACAAGGAAACGGAAATGAAGAAATTTTTAGGATTGGCCGCAGCTGCCGCAACCATCGCCCTCAGCCTCCCGGCCCGGACCGGCACGGCCCTGGCCGGCGACACCCCGGCACCCAAAGATGCCAAGGTGTATTTCATCAACCTCAAAGACGGTGCAACCGTATCGAACCCGGTCAAGGTCCAATTCGGTCTCTCCGGCATGGGCGTCGCACCGGCCGGCACCGAGAAGAAGAACACCGGTCATCACCATCTCTTCGTCAATCGCCCTGCGTTGGGCAAAGGCCCGGACGGCGCCGACGAACTTGAGGCCAACATCCCGGCCGATGAAAACCATATCCACTTCGGCGGCGGACAAACCGAAACCTCGCTCACCCTGAAGCCTGGCAAGAACACCTTGCAGCTGGTCCTCGCCGACCAAAACCACATCCCGCACAAGACGCCGGTCACCTCCGGGGTGATCACCATCACGGTCAAGTAGCCCACAAGTCATGCGGAATCCGGTGCCTGGGTCAGCACCGGACTTCGTTCCCTCCGATGATGTGGTGCGCTCTTAAACGGCCATCTCATCCGTCAGGCCACGCATCTTGGCGAGATGGCCAAGGCGCACCTCGGGCCGCGCACCCGAAACGGTGACAATCTCCGCCGCCGCAAAACTGCCAAGTCGGTTGGCCAGATGCACATCGCCCTGCCTCAGCCAGCCGAACAGGAAGCCGGCGGCATACATGTCCCCTGCGCCCGTGCTGTCGACAACGGTCTTGACCGTCTCGGCCGGCATCGTGACCCGTTGACCTTTGGTGAGCACAATCGCGCCCTGCTCACTGCGCGTGATCACCGCAAGGTCGACGTCACGCCCGACACGCTTCAACGCCTCGTCAAGCGTGTGAACCTGATAGAGCGCCATGGCCTCGGCTTCGTTGGCAAACAGCACATCGACCTTCTCGCGCACAACACTCAGCATGCCCGCCCGATGACGGTCGATGCAGGATGTGGCGGGCAGGCAAAATGCAACCCGCTTGCCTTTGGCATGGGCCATCGCAGCGACCCGGCCAAGCATCGCCTTGCCATTCGGGCAGTCGAACAGATACCCCTCGAGATAGACGATCTGGCAGTTGGCGATCGTGTCAGCGTCGATCAGATGCGTATCAACACCGGCACTGCAGCCGAGATGCGTCAGCATCGTGCGCCGCCCATCCGGCGTGACCAGGACCAGTGAATGCGACGTGCCTTTGGCCGACAACGCCACCGCCGGCGCGTCAAACACAACGCCGGTGCCGCGAATGTCATGCCGGAACATGCGCCCGTAGGTGTCCTCGGCGACACGACCGACAAACACCGCACGGCCACCGAATGATGCCGTCCCAACCGCAACGTTCGCGGCCGACCCTCCGGACACTTCAAACCCCGGCGCAAGCTCGCTGGTAAGCGTTTCGATCTGCTCGGCCGACTCGGCGATCGTCATGCCACCCTTTGGCAGGCCCGCCCGTCGCAAGAATGCATCATCGCAACTGCGCACGATGTCCATGATGGCATGGCCCACCGCGACCAGGTCCACTTGCTCTGCCATTGCAATCTCCCAGCTGAAAAAGCCCCATTTCGGGGCCCGTCGATCCAAGCCGATTCGACTTGCCCGAGACTGGTAGCGACACCGGTCCACCGTGATGCGACAACAGGCGAGCTGGCCGATCCGCTGGACGGCTGGCACGATGAACGTCATGGACACATGGCGCGCACAGCACCGCAGGAGACGGATTGCCCTCTGGGCGATCGCAGGTCTGCTCTGTCAGGTCATCCTGTCGGCATGGCACACGCCTTTGATGGCGCTTGCGCTTGGTGCCGACGGCACGCCAACGGCGCGCACGGTGATCATCTGCACCGGCAGCGGTTTCCGCCTCATCTCGTTCGATCAGGACAGCAACCCGATCGAAGTACCGGATTGGCCCAATTTCGGCATGCACTGCCAAATGTGCGGCGCGCTCGGCGATCTCGACCCAGCCGTCAAACCGTCGCAACCAACCCAGGTTGCACGCCCAACCGCGCAGCCGGCACGAACCTGCCGCGCCATCGCGCCGTTGGCTGATCGGCGACCCCACGTCCGTTGCGGCCTCGATCCACCGCACTTTTCCTGACCGGCGACATCCCCCTCAAGTCAATCACCACGCGTGCAAAACACGCGGCCCCTGTTGTGCGTCAACACATAGGAAAAGACAGTCATGTCAAAATCAATTCGTGAACGGTTTCTCCGTTTCGTTCGATCCCCCGCCATCGCCATCGCCATCACGCTCTTCGCCACATGCACCAACGCCGCCATCACGATTGCGAACGAAGCGGTTGTCGGCAACATCCAACTCAAGCAGCCCTGGTCACGTGCGACCCCCGGCGGCGCCAAGGTCGGCGGCGGCTACGTCACACTGACCAACACCGGCACAACGCCTGACCGCCTCGTCTCCGTCGAGAGTACGATTGCGGACCGCTCTGAAGTCCATGAAATGAAGATGGACAAAGGCATCATGCGCATGCGCCGATTGGCGGATGGCCTGCCGCTGCCAGCGGGCAAGACCATGATACTGAAACCCGGCAGCTATCACCTCATGTTCATCGGCTTGAAGGACGGCATAAAAAAAGGGCAGCCGTTCAAGGCCACGCTCGTCTTCGAGCAGGCTGGCAGGATCGAACTGACCTTCAACGTCCTTGCCATCGGTACCTCACCCAAGAAGGACAGCCATCAAGGCGCGCACACGGCCAAATGACGAGGTGGTGCCCGGACAGTGCCCTCTACTGTCCGGTTAAGACGCAAAGCGTTTCGGTACGGGCGCTGAAAAGGAACTTGGCCCAGTAGTGGTGGTGCGACCCAAGCACTTTGGCGCAGCCGCGCATCGACGCATCACGCCACTCGCGAGGCCAAAGACCCCGGATAAACACTGCGTGTTTTCCGGGGACGCGAAAGTGGTGAGACTACGGATTCCAATTGATACGCAGTTGCTTGTCGCACTTCCGTTCATGCGCCGCGGAGAAATCCGTGGCCTCCACTCTTGGTGCGTCCCCGGACGGCTGCGCAGCAGACGATCCGGGGCCTTTCACGTCTCAGTTCAGCTCAGGAGTCGAAGCCCCTCGGACCTGGCGGGAGGCGACCTCGCGTCTGTCCAAGTCGCGTCCCTGATCAACCCCGGAAAGGCAAAAGTGAAGCCTCGAAAGAACTTGCTTTGATCGGATAACTTCTGAACCGGACAGTACCCCCGCTCCGCCATTAACCTCATAGCCCACTTATCCACGCCCCCCGCGACCTCCTGCATAATTTTCCCATCCCGCCCATTGAGGGGCCGCTGACCGGTGGCGACCATCAGAGGGGGCGGGCTTGCAGGTTGCGCGTCGACGCACGCACGTCGGCGTTAACAGCAACGTCCCCCGCTCGCGCCGTGGGTGAAAGTCCCCGGTGGCCGCATCTTAAAGCTGGGCGGTTTCGCGAAAAATCCTGCACGGGGCG
>JAGDYV010000025.1:0-29631 GCA_049116495.1 Hyphomicrobiaceae bacterium
TCGCGCAGCGATTGCGGCACGGCGTTGATAACGTCATCCGACAGCGACGATATAAACGGAATAATCATGATACCCATCACTACGCCGGCTGCGAGCGCACTCTCGGAGGCCACGTTCAGGCCAATGCTCCCCCCGAAATCGCGGATCAACGGCGCGACGGTTATGGCGGCAAAGAAGCCATAGACGACAGTTGGTATGCCTGCCAGTAGTTCGAGCAGCGGTTTGGCCCAGCCGCGCGTCGTCGCGTTCGCGTAGTCCGAGAGATAGATGGCCGCCATCAGGCCGATCGGCACGGCCACGATCATCGCAATACAGGTTATGAGAAACGTTCCCGCGAACAGTGGTATCGCACCGACCGAGGCCGCGTTGATTTTGCCTTCATAGACGCCCGACAGCGGGCTCCAATGCGTCCCGAACAAAAACTTGTAGATCGGAATTTCCGAGAAGAATCGAAGCGTTTCGCCGATCAACGAAAGCACAATGCCAACGGTCGTCAAAACCGCAATCGACGCAGAAATCAGCAGGATCGCTTCAAGCACCCGTTCAAATCTATTTCGGGCGCGAAATCGTCGGTTAATCTGGCGCGTTGTCAAATACAACGCCAACAATGCGAGCACCAAGGACAGCCCGCCGACCAGCCAATTGCAGGTCGCACGCCATGCGCTGTAGTCCTGCGCAAGCTGCTGGCGAATGTCATTGGTCCGCTCGTCCTGCGCGGCCGAGACAATTCGGTTGCCTGCAATCGCTCTCGCGTCGGAAAGGATGCGCTCCTGCTGAATTGCGGGAAGCTTGCGAGCTTCATCAGGAAGTGCACTACTCAGGCTCACATCAAGCCAGTAGCCAGCCAACACGCCGAGGATCAGGAGACTGGCCGCGCCTGCAATAAATGTGCAAACACCGCTATAGAGGCCATGATAAGCAGGACGTGAGTGGAGCGCCGCCATTCCGTCCCCGGCGATCCTGGTTGCCCGGCTGTGTCCGACGTAGAACGCGGCGCATGATGCCACGCAAATCAACAGTGCGCTAATTTCAAGCATGGCACCAATCCGCCAGTAAACGGGATATCAACAAAGCCGAGCACGGAGTGCGGCGAGAAGGGCGAAATCGATTTCGCCACTCCTCAGTTTTGGAGACGGGAAAGACCCGTTCACGGCTCACCTGCGGCTCGGCTAATAGAGTTTCTCCGAGCCTGACATGACCTTCAGCGCGCTCGCCTTGGCCCGGGCTTCCTTGCGGTCGGCCGCGGGCAATGGGATCAGCCCCTTGTCGACCAGATAGCCGTCCTCCCCAAATGTGGCCTCAGTGGTCCATTCGGCAAGGAACGCCTTGATACCCGGAATGACACCGACGTGCGCCTTCTTGACGTAGAAGAAGAGCGAACGCGAAACCGGGTATTTGCCAGAGGCGATGTTTTCGAATGTCGGCTTCGTACCGCCGATTTTCGATCCTTTGATCTTCGACTTGTTCTGATCAAGGAACGAGAAACCGAAGACGCCGAGGGCATTCGGATTCGCTTGCAGTTTCGAGACGATCAGGTTGTCATTCTCACCTGAGTCGATCCACGCCCCATCATCGCGGATTTCAACCTTCTTGCAAAACTTCTTGTCGCCAGCACCAGCCTTGGCGCAGCCTTTCTGCATGGCAAGTTCTTCGAATGCATCGCGGGTTCCGGATGTTGGCGGTGGGCCAAGAACCTCGATTTTTGTTTTGGGTAGCGACGGATCAACATCGGACCAAAGCATCGCGGTCGAACCTTTGTGCAACGCCTTGTAGATCTGCGCACGCGTGAGGTTCAGCGTGACGGCTGATTTGGCATTACCGATAACAATGCCATCAAAGCCGACCTTGAATTCGATCACGTCTTTGACGCCGGCGGCCTGACACTTCTTCCACTCCTTCGCCTTCATGCGGCGCGACGCGTTGGCGATGTCCGGTGTGCTTTCGCCGACGCCCTTGCAGAACAGCTTCAAGCCGCCGCCGGAGCCGGTGGACTCGATCTTCGGCGTCTTGAATTTTGTTTTGTTGCCAAACTTCTCTGCAACTGCCGTTGCGAACGGAAACACGGTTGATGAACCGACGATATTGATCTGGTCGCGCGCCGCATGCGCACCACCAGCCAGAGCGAAGGCGCTGGCCGCAGCGACTGCTGCAGTGTAGCCGACGATTGTTTTCCCCACGGTAGTCTCCATTGGATTTACTAAAAACCTCACGGGCATCGCGCCCTCGAATGACGCCGCAATCTTGCGTCGCCGGAGATATATCTAGGCCCATGGAGCAATAGTTTTGTGACAACTTACCGTTTTGAAATACATAGAAAAATTAGCGTTGTCGAATTTCGTCTAGTTTGCCGCAATCGGCAGCAGTACGGTGAAGACCGACCCCTTGCCGGGCTCTGATTCAATCCGCAGCTCACCACGGTGCCGGCTGACGATGTGCTTGACGATTGCGAGGCCGAGACCGGTGCCGCCTTTCTGGCGGCTGGCCGCCGCACTGACGCGAAAAAAACGCTCGGTCAATCTCGGCAAATGTTCCGCGGCGATACCGATCCCCGTATCCGCCACGGCGATCCCGACAAGCGGTTGCCCACCTACATCCACGGGATACTCAACGCTGATCGATACGCGGCTGCCCACACGGCCATAACGGATTCCGTTTTGAACTAGGTTATCAAAGACTTGGCTGAGCTCAGTGTGGTCGCCTCGAACATGTACCGGCTTGCCAGGGGGCGTCAGCGACAGCGTGATGTCGTTGCTTTGTGCCAGAGGCGTCAACGTCGCAACCGTCTGCGTTAGCAGGTCGCCTACGTCAACGCTGGCACGCGGCGCCAAATGGGCACGCATTTCGACTCTGTTAAGAGACATCAGATCATCGATTAGCCGTATCATGCGGTCAGCCTGCGCCGACATCATGCCAAGGAATTTCTGCTTTGCTTCGGCGTCATCGCGGCCAGCGCCCAGCAAGGTCTCAAGTGTCAATTTCAATGACGCCAGCGGCGTGCGCAGTTCATGACTGGCATTGGCAACAAAATCGGCCCGCAGCTGGGCATGGCGTTCCTGGTCGGTCACATCACGCAGGACGATGAGAAAGGCTGGCGATCGATCGTCAATCTCTTCGACCGAAAGCGCTGTAATGATCGCCGAGAGTTTGCGTTCGATGGGCACACGATCGTGCAACTGAACCACCATTGGCAGCTCATTGCGACCCGCTTCCTGGAGCGCGTCGAGCAGTGCTGGCTCCCGGCTCAACAATGCGACCGGGAAGCCGGCTCGCACGCGCGGAAATAGATCGGCGACTAACGGATTGAGGTGAATGACGGTGCCGGCTTGATCGATAACAACTGCCGGGTCGGCCAACGCATCGACGATCACGCGCCAGTTCGGGTTGAAATTCATGTCGTCCATAATGGAATCTCGCGATCAAGCTCGGCGCAATTCGGCTGGATCGCCACGCAGCGCCATCGTACGGTACATGATGCCGCACGGAATTGCGCCAATTGTTGTCGTTGGTGCACCATCAATAAAGCGACCACAGGCCTGCAACCGCCAAAGGGATCTTCGCGTGCCCAAGAAGAAAAAGCCAGCACCACAGAAATCGCGCACGTTTGATATCGACAACCCGGTTCTTCCCGATTGGATCCGGGACGCCGCGCTGACCTCCGACGACTACCCCTACGAAAAGCGCATGAACCGTAAAGCCTACGAAGCGGAACTGGAAGCGCTTCAGATCGAGCTTGCCAAGCTGCAGGTCCACGCTCTGGCGACCGGCATCCGCATCGTCGCGCTATTCGAAGGTCGTGATAGCGCCGGGAAAGGCAGCTGCATCAAGCGCTTCATGGAATTCATCAACCCACGCCATGCCCATGCCATCGCCCTGCCCAAGCCAACCGAAAGAGAGCGCGGCCAATGGTACTTTCAGCGCTACACAGCACATCTTCCCAGCGCCGGTGAAATCGCGCTGTTCGACCGCTCTTGGTACAATCGGGCCGGTGTCGAGCGCGTCATGGGCTTTTGTACGCAGGACGAGCTTGCAGACTTTTTGCGCGAGGCACCTCAGTTCGAGACGATGCTCGTGCGCGAGGGCATTCACTTCTTCAAGTTCTTTCTCACGATCGGCCGGGAGACTCAGTTGAAGCGATTTCATGACCGCCGTCATTCGCCGCTGAAGCACTGGAAGATTTCACCAATCGATCTGGCTGCACTCGACAAGTGGGAGGCGTATACCGAAGCGCGCGACGACATGATCCGCTTCACCCATACATCAACCTGCCCCTGGACCATCGTTCGCGCCAATGACAAGCGGCGTGCGCGGATCAATACGTTGCGGGTTGTTCTCAGTCAGATCGACTATGACGGCAAGGATGAGCGTGTTGTCGGCGTACCCGACGAAAAAATTGTCTCGTCCGGTGACGACCTGATCGACTCTGACCTTTAGAATGGTTTCCAGCTCGAAGCTCGGAGTCCGTGCTAGAGCGTGTTAAGATCAAATAGACCCATTCTGAAGGGCTCTATCGAACAAGCAGCACCGGACACAGCAGGGCGTTCGTCAAGGGTCGTAAGCTTCGGCGACGCGGCGCGATTGCCCCGCCATATTGGGCGATCAGAAAGCACGATTCTTGACGACGAATGACCTCTGCGACCGCAGCCTGGTTGCCAAAGGTGGCACCCGAGCGTGCCAATCGAACGTCAGGATCACCCGCAAGAAGCAAGCGCACTTCGCCTTCGAGGAACGTCAGTTCGTCATCTGTCTCGGCAATGAGCAATACGACAATTTCCGTTTCGAGCGCGGCGGCTATGTAGCGCCCGGCGCGCAGCATCCCTTGGATATGCGCCAAATCCTCAACCGCAAGCACGACCGGTCCTGACGCCGCCCGCGATCGCGCGCCAGCCCTTTTCGCCCCGGCTTTCCTGCCGGATCGGCGATGCACCTCCGCCTGGGTATCAGCGGCCGGCCCCGCGACGATCACGCCGGTCGCATCTCTAACAGCATCAAACACATCATCGAGCAGCGACGGCTTCTGCGAATCGATCGTCTCGGCAATCGCAATCATATTCCAAGGCCCGCGCCGCGCGCACGCCGAGACCAGCGCCTGGAGTGGGTCGTCGCGCACGACATGCTCGTATGTGGGCACTTCGAGATCGGCAGCCACGGTCGCAACACGCTGACGCGCCGATGCAAAAGCCGCGTGAATTTCACCTCGAACGGCATCGGCGGATACCGAACGCGGCGCGCCGCCGCGCAGCGAAAACTCTTTCGCGAACGGGAAACGCGCAAAGTCAATGCGTTGGCTGTCCTCGACCAGGAGGATCTCGACTTCGGAATTGAACGCATTCGCAACCAGCATCGCGGCCTGGATCGCGATGTCGTTGGGCGACCATGCGGATACTCTCAGAATGACCCGGCCTCGGGCCTCATTTGCCTCGGCAACATGTGCGGTCATGTTGGCTAAACCACCCCCGAATCATTGCCAATGGAGAAGTTCTTCGCGCGCCAAGCAAAGGTGCGCAGCTTGTCTTCGACCTTACGATTGATCGTGCCTGCCGGAAACTCACCATCCGCCCCCTTTTCACCTGCCGCGACACCGGTCAGGATCTCAATGCCCTGGTTAATCGTCGCCACGCTGTAGATGTTGAACAGACCATTCTCGACGGCTGTGACGATTTCAGGACGCAACATCAAATGCTGCACATTACCTTGCGGTATGAGCACACCTTGTTCACCGGTCAGGCCGCGCGCTTTGCAAATATCAAAGAACCCTTCGACCTTCTCATTCGCGCCACCGATAACCTGCACGTCGCCCAATTGGTTGACCGACCCCGTGACTGCCAGGCCCTGCCGAATTGGCACATCAGAAAGCGCTGACAACAACGCATAGAGCTCCGTCGACGAAGCACTATCGCCATCAACACCGCCGTAGGATTGTTCGAAAACGAGCGACGCCGCGAGCGCCAGCGGGATCTCTTCAGCGAATTTGCCAGCGAGATACCCCCACAGGATCATGACGCCTTTCGTATGCAGGGCGCCACTGAGATTGGCCTCGCGTTCGATGTCAGTCACGCGGCCTCGACCCATGCGCACGCGCGCCGTGATGCGGCTTGGCTTGCCAAACGCGAAATCGCCGAGTTGCAGTACCGCCAGCCCGTTGATCTGCCCGACCTTGCTTCCCTCGGTCTCGATCAAGACGAGATCGCGCTCAATTCCTTCCTGCGCGCGATCGCGTAACCGGTCCGACCGCTGAATGCGTTCTTCAATGGCGCGGGCAACGGCATCGTTGGTGATCATCTCCAAGCCCATTTGGCCTGCCCAATAGTCAGATTCTCGGATCAGATCAGCGAGGTTGCCGACCTCGATGGACAGTTTCTCGCGGTCATCTGCAAGGCGCGATCCTTCATCGATGAGGCGCGCAATGCCGCTCGCATCCACATGACGAAGCTTGTGACCATCAACGATCGTCGCGATCAGACGTGCATAGGCCTTTTGGTTGTCATCCGTGCGGCTGATCGAGTCATCAAAGTCAGCCTGCACCTTGAAAAGGCGATTAAAATCAGGGTCGCCGGCTGCAAGCGAATAGTAGAGTTGACGATCGCCGAACAATACGACCTTGACGTCGAGCGGAATAGGCTCTGGATCAATCGACTGCGTCGAGGCAAAACCATTGGTCTCCTCGGGTTGCTCGATTCGCAGCTTTTGCGCCTTGATTGCACGCTTCAGGGCTTCCCATGCGAACGGCGACAGCAACAGCTTGCGCGCATCGACAAGCAGATAGCCGCCGTTTGCGCGGTGCAGGGCACCTGACTTCATCAGCAGGAAATCCGTGACCAACGAGCCCATATGCGCGACGTGCTCAATGCGCCCGATAAGATTGCCGTAGTTCGGGTTCAGTTCCTCGACGATAGGCTGCGCGCATGCCCCAGGCTCATGGCTGACCATGATGTTTACAAGATACCGACGGAACCGCGGGTCCTTGGTCGTATCAACCGAGCGCTGGACCGGTTGTCCCTCTTCCTCTTCTTGGGCAAAAAACAGCGCAAAGTTGCGCACCATGTCTTCGGCGACAACATCAAGGTAGGTCGCGATTTCTGGGATATCGGCGTACAATTGCCGGACATCGCCGAGCGATTCCATAACCGCGCCCCGTGCGACTTCTTCATTCAATTGCCGGAGCTGATTGCGACGCTCCTTCTCGGACTTGGGCACATTCTCGAGAATAACCGCCAGTTCCTTCTGTAGGTCCTCGATCTTGGCCTCGACGCTCTTGCGCATGTCCTCGGGCAACCCGGCAAACACCTCCGGCTTGACGACTTTGCCATCAAGCATGGGTGCCATGCCGATGCCGGTTGGCGTTCGCAAAATAGCGATGTTCTGAGTGCGCGCGCGTTCGGTGATCGCTTCAAGCGCCTCCTCCTGCCCCGCCCGAAATCCGTCATCAATTTGGCGGCGGCGGCTCTGATATTCATCGTCTTCGAAAATTGCCGGCAGCGTCTGGCGCAACTCGTCGATCATGCCGACCATTGCTTTTTCGAAGGGTACGGCCCGGCCGCAGGGCAAGCGCAAAGCCAGCGGATTGTTACTGTCATCGAAGTTGTTGACATAGACCCAGTCATAGACGGTCGTCGGCTCGACGGCCTTACGCTCCAAATACGAGCGAACCGCCGTTGACTTCCCGGATGCAGGCGGCCCCAGAACGAAAATATTGAAGTCCTGCGAATCCATCGTCACGCCGAATTCGATCGCTTTGAGCGCCCGTTCCTGGCCGATAAGGCCGACGGCTGGCTCCAGTTCTGCTGTACTCGAAAATCCCAGGGTTTCAGGGTCCACGCGGCGGCGAAGATCTGGCACTGGCAGTGGTCGGTGATCGGGTGCTGATTGCGGCGGCGAGTTATCAACCGGCGGAGCACTTATCGGCATTTGCTGTCCATTGGACGTGTTATTGTTCTTCTTGGATTGACCAAAAAACATGCTCATCCTCTCGTGGCGCCCAACCATTGCAACAATTGTCGCTGTGCAAGATACTCCATGCGCGGCAACAAACAACGGATCGATGCTGATTTCGTTATGACGTTTCGCATATATTTCAGGCGGATTGACGAGGCATCACAATATCGTGCGGAGATCACAACCATGGGTGGCAGCGAGACACCGATGAGCGTTGAGGCGCAGACTTTTGCCCACCGCGATGGTCGCCAATCGGATATCGCAGCTGGTATTGCACGTGGCACCATGCGCATGCTCGCGCAGCTCAGCTTCGCCCCGGTCATGGAACTCGCCCTGGCAAACAATCGACGCGCTGACATCGCGGCTGTCGGCGCCAAAGGCGAGATTTGGATCATCGAGGTCAAGTCGTGCCTTGCCGACTACCGTGCCGATGGCAAATGGCCCGATTACAGCGACTATTGCGATCGCTTCTTCTTTGCGGTCGATGCCGACTTCCCGAGTGATGTCATTCCAGAAGATAGCGGCCTGATCATCGCTGATCGCTTTGGTGCGGAGATCGTCCGCGACAGCTGCGAAGACCGCCTTACAGCCGCCCGCCGCAAAGCGGTGACGCTTCGCTTTGCCCGTGCCACCAGCCAGCGGCTTCACGGGCTCCTGGATCCGGCTCAGAAGACGCGGTTTTAGCGCGGCGCGCGCTTGGCGAGTATCCGCTGCAAGGTACGGCGATGCATGTTCAGACGACGCGCCGTCTCCGAGACATTGCGGTTGCACAGCTCATAGACGCGCTGGATGTGCTCCCAACGAACCCTGTCGGCAGACATCGGATTCTCCGGCGGTGGCGCCATCGCATTCGGCGGCGCAAGCAACGAATCTGTGACTTCGTCCGCGTCGGCCGGTTTGGCAAGATAATCAACCGCGCCAAGCTTCACGGCGGAAACCGCAGTCGCAATGTTACCGTAGCCCGTGAGGACGATGGCCCGCGAATTCGGGCGCACACGTGCCAATTCAGCGATCACATCCAAGCCGTTGCCATCGTCAAGCCGCATGTCGACGATTGCGAATGCCGGTGGTGCCTCGCGGATCAATTGCAGCCCATCGGCCACTGAGCCTGCGGTTCTCACTCCGAAGCCGCGCTGCTCCATAGCGCGCGAGAGGCGTTGCAAGAACGGCGCGTCATCATCAACGATGACCAACGAGACATCTTCGGGCAGTTCATCTTTGCTGAACGAGAGATCTTCTTCCACTTTATTCTCCATGATGCTCGCGAGAATATAGACGCTCGCCGCTTGAGACCCAAGCCTTGCGGACGCCATTCGGTCGATTAATTTGCAAGCCGATGATAGCTAGGGCATTGATATTTGTGCCAAAACGGGACACATCTGCGATTCGCCACTGGAACGGAGCACCCGGCTACACGGCCATGCAGAAACACTCTGCGCATCAACAGTCAAACGTCACCATTAGTCAATTCATACTATCGGCAAACCCGAAACCGGGTTAATGCGCAAAACCGCGATCCCGCCCGCCACCTCGATCCGGCAGCATCGCGATAGGTCAACCGTTCAACGCATCGGCAGTTTTGGGCTATTCGAGCTCCATTCCGCGTTCGAAATCGTCCCGTGGCCAGGTCACGCGAACGATCGCGCCTGTATCCGGCGGTTCCTGGTTGTCGAACTCCAGCGAGGCCCCCGACCGCTCCAACAGCGTCTTGGCAATGAAGAAGCCGAGGCCGAGCCCCGATCGCTCGCTGCTGCGGAGTTGCTTTGTCGAGCCCGCCCGCACATAGGGGTCGCCCAATTGATCGATCACGGCGGGTGCGAAACCGGGGCCATCGTCAACAATCGACACGGTGATGCTCTGCTCGTTCCATGTGGCCGTCAAAGAAACCCGCGATTTGGCATAGTCGACGGCGTTTTCAATCAGGTTGCCGAGGCCATACATGATCCCGGGCTGCCGCTCTCCTTCCGGTTCGGGAATGATTTGCCCATCGCTCGACAATGCAATGGCGGCTTTCTTGTCGCTCGGCCGGATGTCGACGACAATCGGTCCATTGCGATGCGGCTCGGAGGCCTCATCGATCACCTGGCGTATCGTCATACGCGCGTGCATCGGATCGCGCTCCTGCGGGGCACGCGTCAACTTTTGGAGGATGTCCCGGCAGCGTTTGGCCTGGGTGTGCAGCAGCTCGAGGTCCTCCACCAGATCCTGGTTGGCGATTTGATCCGACGGAAGATTATTACTCAGCTCTTTTGAAACCAGGGCAATCGTGGCAAGCGGCGTCCCCAATTCGTGCGCCGCCGCTGCCGCCAGCCCGTCGAGCGCATGCAAGCGCTGCTCGCGCGCGAGCACCAATTCCGTCGCGGAAAGTGCCGCCGACATCTGCCGTGCCTCACTGGCCAGCCGCCGGACATAGAGCGCGAGGAAGATGGTCGTTGCGAATACCGCAGCAAACTGACCCAGCTTGTAAAGCCCGGGCAGGTCAGGTGGTGGCGTGCTTCCGGACCACGGCAGCGGCATATGCACGACAATGAAAAGCCCGGCGAAACCAAGCGCTGCAGCGCCGAGAATGAGCGTGCTGCGCACGGGCAAAGTGGCTGCCGACACGGTCACCGGCGCCACCAGCAGCACGACGAACGGATTGGAAATGCCGCCGGTCAGGAACAGCAAGCCGGCAAGTTGCACGATGTCATAGCCAAGCAAGACCATCGCGTTGCTCTCGCCGAGCCGGCGCCGACCCGAAATACGCAGGCGCAGATAGACATTCAGCCAGGCCGACAAAGCGATCAGCAGCAGGCAGTAGCCAAGCGGCAGCTCGAAGCCCAAACCGAAATGGCAGATCAACACCGCCAGCGTCTGCCCGGCAACGGCAAACCATCTGAGCCGGACAATGGTTTGCAGCCGCAAACGACTATCTCTCGCGGATTCGATAACTTCTTGCTGGCGCATACGACGGATTCAGTCTCTTAAGGCAAACAGCGCGATGGTGCGCGGACGACCAATTGGCGGTCGACCCAATCTAGAGCGCCAAGCCTCAAGTTGGAAACTATTCTGTTTCCAGACGGCAAGGCGATCCAGCCCCCGGCAGCGACGCGGCGGTATGGCCCATTGGCATGCGTTTCGTCGACACCCAAATAATGGGTGATAACCGAACGGGGCGCCCATGAACCTCAAGTTAATCCTGATTGGCATGATCGCCGCATTGGCCGGCGTCGTTGCCGCGCTGTCGTTCGTTCCCGGCGCGGTCGACAGCATCCTGCCGGGGCGCGGCGGCGGCACCATCGGAAAAGCGCTCGTCGGCGGGCCGTTCGAGCTGACCACACATAACGGCAAGCGCGTGCGCGACACGGCGTTTCGTGGCAAGCTCATGCTCGTTTATTTCGGCTTCACATACTGCCCGGACATCTGCCCGGCTGGCTTACAGGTAATCACAGCGTCCCTTGATAAGCTTGGCGCCGATGCCGACAAGGTGGCCCCACTTTTCGTCACGGTCGACCCGGAGCGCGACACGCCGGCTCAGTTAAAAACCTACGTCGCGAGCTTTCATAAAAACCTGGTCGGGCTGACCGGCAGCGCCGAAGACATCAGCGCCGTGGCGAAGGCCTATCGGGTCTACTATCGCAAGGCGCAAGACCCGTCCCTCAATGATTACACGATGGACCACACCTCGTTCATGTACCTGATGGACGGCAAGGGCGAGTTCATTACACACTTCCCTCACGCCATCGAACCCGACAAGCTTGCCGCAAGGTTAGCCGCAGAATTAAAGCACCTTTAACGATTGGCCGGTTCCGCAAGCGCGCGAATCAGTGCACTCTCAGTGTCAAAGCAATAGCATCGCCCACTAGTATTTTGTCGCATCATGTTTCGAGATGTCACAAGCGGGCCCGAGCTATCGAGAGGGACACTGCATGCTTTATCACTGGCATGAGCTTGACCCGAAGTCAGCTTCCGTTGCCGGTAGTGACAGATCCGCCCAGCTTTATCGGCACCAGATTGCGATGGCGTTCGATTCCGCGGCCTCAATCGCGCGCGCCCGTGGTGGATCCATGCCTATTCATTCTTTGCCGGCAGCAGTAATAGCCGCCAATGATCGTGATCCTGACGCGAACGCACAGCGCCTACGGTCGGCCGGTGTCGGCGTTGCGGACTATCAAATTCGACTGCTGGCGCGACCGAGCATCACGTCTCAAGTCTGGCGCAGTTCGGCGCGCTACGGCATGCTCGTCGCGGGCTTGCCGTCCTACATCATTGGCTTGTTTCGTTTTGTGACACCACGACCGGCGCAAAGTCTTGAGAGTTGTAGTCACACGATCGTCTCAAATGATAAAGATGATCGGGCGCGCGTTTACAATGGTGCGTAGTGGCAACTGTTTTGGCCGACGAATCGTCGGCAAGGCAAATCGTGTTGGCAGTGTGCTTGCATCGCCTGCTACAGCTGCCGTGCCGAGTAACGCATTGATTCGGTAAGGGGGTTGATTGCTGATGTAACGCGCAACGAAGTTCAGCGTTTCAGCGGTCATGGCATCAAATTTTATCTGAGGGCTAGGCGGACATGGGCAAACCCCGTGGACCTAACGCAGCTGCATTGGAACAGCTTCGGGTTTCAGGACTGGACGAGCCGATCGAGGTGCGTCGTCACCCGACGGCTCGACGCATGACATTGCGGGTCAGCCGGACCAAACGGGCAGTGATCGTGACACTGCCCATGAAATGCAATTTGAAACAGGCCGGACAGTTTCTCACCACCAACATCGAGTGGGTCCGCGAACGGCTGACGAGCATGCCGGAGCCGGTGCCATTTGCAGACGGCGGCATGATCCCGTTGCGTGGCATTCCGCATCGGGTTGTGTTCCTTGGAACGAGACGCGGTGCCCCCGTCATGCAGGTCGAAACGGAAGACGGGCATGAAATTCATGTCACTGGCGCCCATGAGCATGCCCCGCGCCGATTGCGCGATTGGCTCGTTGCTGAAGCCAAGAAAGACCTCATCGAACGTTCCTATCACCACGCAAACAAGCTTGGGCTGAAGATTGGCCGGATCACCGTACGCGACCAAACAAGCCGCTGGGGTTCGTGCTCAAGCACCGGCAACCTGTCCTACTCGTGGCGCCTCATTCTGGCTCCGCCTGCGATCCTCGATTATGTCGCCGCGCACGAAGTCGCACATCTCAGAGAGATGAACCACGGGCCGAACTTCTGGGCTTTGGTTGAGCAAACGTTCCCGGCGTTGGCCGAAGCGAAGGAATGGCTTCAAGTCTACGGACTGGATCTTCACCGTTACGGAAGCGAAAGCTAGTGTTCTGGATCGAACACTTGATTCCGGGTGAACGTCGGATCGTGTTCGTGAATCCAGAACACAATCAGAAAGTTGTCTCGTGTTCCTGCGCAGACGCTTGGGCACCAAGCGTCTCCGCAGGAACACTAACCGCACTTATAGCTCGGCGCTCTGGCCGGGGCTGCGCGACATCGTTATCGCGCAAGGACATCTCGTCATCGCCAAGATCGCGCGACGTGATCATCCGAGGTGGCTGCGCTCGACAATGCTTATGCGTTGTTCGGCACGTCCCACAGCCAACGGTAAATGCCCCCCAACAGCGCCATCACAAGCAGCAGGAGCAACCGCATGATGATCACAAAGAACATGAAAACAAACTGCTGCTCTTGAACCAGGAACTTCACCCAAACGTTGTACTTGTCTTCCAAGCCGCTGTTTGAAAGCAACCAGGTTTTGAAGTCGCTCGCTTGGTCCAGCATGACGTTCAACACGCCAGGGTGTTCGACGCCGACATAGGCCAGCGCGATCGCGCCCATGAGCAACGACAAGAAAATCACGCCGCCGGCACGGAAGATACTACTCAGTAGACCCATTTATTTTCCCTCACGGAGCACACCACGGCTCCCCCCATGATTACACCGGCAAGAGCGCCTCGTTCCAGCCTGCCGAATCGACACGCCGTTTGAAAGCATAATTGACTCCAACTGGCATGATCACGCCCCTAGACCTTTAAGTCTATCGTTGCAGATAGCATATCCAGAAGGGAGAAACGATGTCGGAGGGATCGAGCGTGAATTCGCGATTGATCACGGCGACTGATGATTTGGTGATTTTATTATTAGTACCAGCTAGTTGAGAGGCCACACGTCATGCGAAAATTGAGCGATTCAATTAGCCTAACGCTCGCGACAGCAGCTCTGTGCTGCGCCACGGTCGGTCATGCCGCCGCGTTTCAGAATGGGCATGATGCCCAACTTCGTGCCCAGGCCCGTCAAGCCGCGCAAACGCGCGCCCTTCGACAGCAGCTCAACACCGAGCGCGGCATTCGACGTGCCGAACAAGCGACTGAGAGGGCCAGGCGCGCGGAGCGGCGCGCCCGCCGCCGCGCCAGACCAAGCCGGCGATAAGCAGCGCGCCCAGACTAAACGTCGACGCTGGCGGTCAGCGCGTTTTCCTGGATGAATTCGCGACGCGGCTCGACCACGTCACCCATCAGTTTTGAGAAAATCTCGTCTGCTTCCGACAGATCGCCAACCTTAACCTGCAACAGTGTGCGGCTCTCGCGATCGAGCGTCGTTTCCCAAAGCTGCTCCGGGTTCATTTCGCCGAGCCCCTTATAGCGCTGCAACGACAGCCCCTTGCGCCCCGCATCGAAAATCGCCTTGAACAGACTGCGCGGTCCGAAGATTTCGGTAGTGCTATCCTTTTTCTGCAGAACGCCTGGCGATGGGTAAATCTCGACAAGACGGCCATGCCGCTCATGCAATCGCCGCGCTTCCTGCGAAGACAACAGCGCGCGATCGATTGGATGTGCTTCCGTAACCCCTCGGACTTCGCGTTTGAACAGGAAGCCGTCGTTACCGAAGCGGCCGGACCAACCACGCTCGGTCTCGTCAGAGATCGCGTCGAGGCGTTCCGCAATATGGCCAGCGACGCCGTTTGCGCGATCGGCTGACTGCAACAGCTCCGGAGTAAAGGCGCCACCGATGACGGCTTGCTCAACGACATAGCGCGTATAGCGCGAATGCATGTCGTCCAGCATTTTTGACGTCGTGCGCGCGTGCTCCACGATATTGCGCAGATCCTGTCCCGCACGCTCCTCTCCTGAACCAAGCACCAGCTTGGTGTCCTGGATGCCGGCATCGATCAGGTAGTCTTCGAGCGCGCGCTCATCCTTCAGATAGGTCTCGGATTTTCCTTTCATAACCTTGTAGAGCGGCGGCTGCGCAATATAGAGGTGTCCGTTCTCGAACAATTCGGGCATTTGCCTGTAGAAAAACGTCAGCAGAAGCGTCCGGATGTGAGCGCCGTCGACGTCGGCATCCGTCATGATGATGATCTTGTGATAGCGCAGCTTCGACACATCGAAGTCGTCGCGGCCGATGCCGGTTCCGAGCGCGGTGATCAGCGTTCCGATTTCCTGGCTCGAGAGCATACGGTCGAACCGCGCCCGCTCGACGTTGAGGATCTTGCCGCGGATCGGCAGCACCGCCTGGTACTTGCGCTCACGCGCCTGCTTGGCAGAGCCACCCGCACTGTCGCCCTCAACGATGAAGAGCTCGGTATTGGCCGCGTTGCGATCCTGGCATTCGGCCAATTTGCCGGGCAGGTTCGCCATGTCGAGTGCGCCCTTGCGCCGCGTGAGATCACGCGCTTTGCGGGCAGCCTCGCGTGCGGCCGCAGCTTCGAACACCTTTGTGATGATTGTTTTGGCTTCCTTGGGGTGCTCCTCGAACCAGATCGACAGCTGCTCGGAAACCACGTTTTCGACGATCGGCTTGACTTCGGATGAGACCAGCTTGTCCTTCGTCTGACTCGAAAACTTGGGGTCCGGCACCTTGACCGACAACACGCACGTCAGACCTTCTCGTGCATCGTCGCCGGTGATTGACACTTTTTCCCTTTTTGCGATGCCCGTGGCTTCGGCATATTTGTTGATGATCCGCGTCAAAGCCGCGCGAAAGCCCGCCATGTGCGTGCCGCCATCACGTTGCGGAATATTGTTCGTGAAGCACAGCACGTTCTCGTGGTAGCTCTCGTTCCACCACAGCGCCGTTTCAACGGTCAGGCCTTCCTTATCGCCGGTCATCATCACCGGCGCATCGATCAGCCCCTGCTTGGAGCGGTCGAGATACGAGACGAACGCGCCGAGACCGCCTTCGTATTCCATCACCTCTTGACGCTGATCGGCATGTCGATTGTCGGTCAGAACGACACGCACGCCCGAGTTGAGAAACGCCAACTCCCGCAGACGATGCTCCAATGTCTCGTAAACAAAGTCCGTGACGTTGTGGAACGTTTCGAGGCTGGGCAGGAACGTAACTTGCGTGCCCTTCTTGCCATCGTCGGGGCCGACAATCTTCAATGGTGCATCCGTGACGCCGTCGCTGAAGCGGACATAGTGCTCATGACCATCGCGCCAGATGCGCAACTCCAGCCATTGCGATAGCGCGTTGACAACCGAGACACCGACGCCGTGCAGGCCACCCGACACCTTGTAGGGATTGTCGTCGTCGTCACCTTCCGAAAACTTGCCGCCGGCATGCAGTTGCGTCATCACAACTTCGGCTGCGGAGATCCCCTCTTCGGAATGCATGCCGACGGGAATGCCGCGGCCATTGTCCGTGACAGTGCACGAACCATCAGCGTTCAGAATAACATTGACCTCACTCGCATGGCCAGCCAACGCCTCGTCGATTGCGTTGTCAACACACTCGTAGACCATGTGGTGCAGACCGGAGCCATCGTCGGTGTCACCGATATACATGCCCGGCCGCTTGCGCACCGCATCGAGCCCGCGCAGCACCTTGATATTGTCGGCGCCATACTCGGCGCCATTGGAAGTCGGAGGCGTTGGATCACTCATTTTCGAGGCCATGTCCCAGGGTCGTTATTTACTGCGATGCACACTAGCATACTTGATCGCAAAACACCCCCGGAAAGGGTCCCGAAAGGCAATTTAATCAATGATTTTTTGCCATTTATTTCAATGCGTTAGACATTAATTCGCGCGAGACCATGCAATCATTGCCGAATACGGCCAAAACGGTGTCACTTTGGGGTCACGAAGCCATCATCGACCTGGTAGAATCCCGCCTTATTCTCAAGCTCTTCAAAAGCTGATCGATCGGTGCCCGTCATCCAGGCCTGGGTGCCGAGAAGCAGCAATTCTTTGAACAATGCACCGCGTCGAAACGCGTCCAGATGCGCCGCGATTTCGTCGAGCAAGAGAATAGGCGAGGCGCCATCGCGGCGCGCCGCCGAGAGCTCCGCATGGGCGAGAACGAGGCCAACGAGAAGCGCTTTCTGCTCGCCCGTGGAACACATCCGGCCAGGCATGTCCTTCGGGCCGTGCGTCAACAGGAAATCCGACCGGTGCGGCCCTGTCAGCGTCCGCCCGGCCGCACGGTCCCGTTCACGCGTGCCGGCAAGGACCTGGGCATAGGCATCTTCAACATCAACGGCTGCCATATCGCCGAGTTGCGCCTCAAGGGTGCCCTCCAGCGCCGCGCTCGCCCATGGAAACGGCGAATCCGGCGTGCGGGCACGGCGCCGCTCCGCAACCGCGTTGAGCGCGGCCACGGCGTCCAGTCGGGCTGCCGCCATGGCGACACCGGCCTCAGCCAGTTGCTCTTCGAGGCCGCGAAACTGCGCCTCGTCACGCACACCATCGTCGAGCAAACGATTGCGCTGGCGCATCGCCCGCTCAAATCGATTGGCCCGAGTCCGATGGCTCGGATCAAAACATAGGATCAGCCGATCGAGAAAACGGCGACGCTCGGCTGCCGGACCGGTCAGCAGGCTATCGAGCGCCGGTGTCAACCAAACCACCTCGACCACGTCGGCCAACGCGCCGGTGCCGGACTGATTCTCGCCATCAATCCGCACGATGCGAGAAGTCGCGCGTGCACTCGCCGATCGCTCAGCTCGAATACCGGTGCCGATATCAATGAGATCGCCATCTCTCGACACCCGCGCAGCAACGGCCCAATCACCATTACCGGCATGACGCGCCAGGTCGACGAGGGCTGCCCGGCGCAACCCCTGGCCCGGCGCCAGCATCGAAACAGCTTCGAGAAGATTGGTCTTGCCCGCGCCATTGCTGCCGAACAACACGACCGGGGCTGCCGGCATGTCTATGCTCAGCGATGCATAGTTGCGCACGTTGGTCAGCGTCAGCCGCTGCACCCAGACTTTTGGCGGCGACGGCAACGGATCAGGCGCTGTCTCGGTCATTCCGCTGGTCCATGCCGGCGATGCGCGGCCAATTGTGGTGCTATCGGCCAACCGATCGGCCTATACACGCATGGGCATTAGAACGTAAAGCGCGCTGTCATCGTCGCTGTCCTGCACCATCGTCGGTGAGCCCGGATCGGCCAGGCGGAATATCGCCTGATCGCTTTCCAACTGGCTGGCGATATCGAGCAGGTAGCGCGCATTGAAGCCGATCTCGAGCGGCTCGGCGCCATACGCGACATCGATTTCCTCAGTGGCACTGCCCCCTTCCGGATTGTTCACCGACAGCGTCAGCTTATCTCCGGATATGGCCAGCTTGACCGCACGGCCGCGCTCGCTGGCGATCGTAGAAACGCGGTCGACGGCTGAAATGAACTCCGCATTCGACACACGCAATTCCTTGTCATTGCCTTGCGGAATGACCCGGCCGTAATCCGGAAACGTGCCATCAATCAGTTTCGACGTCAGCGTGATCTCGCCGATCTCGAACCTGATCTTCGTGCTCGATATGCCAATGCGCACCACAGAGCCGCCGTCCTCCAGCAGCCGATGCAGCTCATGGACGGTCTTGCGCGGTATAATCACGCCCGGCATCCCCGCCGCACCCTCCGGTTGATCGAGCTCGACATGGGCGAGCCGGTGGCCGTCGGTCGCAACAGCGCGAATAGTCGGCTTAGCGCCATCTTCGCCGCCGCCTGCCGCATGCAGGTAAATGCCGTTCAGATAATAGCGCGTCTCCTCGGTCGAAATCGCGAACCGTGTCTTTTCAATCAACCGCTTCAAATCATGCGCCGCCATCGAAAACTCATGGCTCATTTCGCCCGCGGCAAGATCTGGAAAGTCTTCAGCGGGAAGCGATTGCAGGGCAAAGCGCGACTGTCCGGACGACAGCGTCACGCGCTCGTTTTCGCCATCACGGACAATCTGAACCTGGGCGCCATCCGGCAGTTTGCGCACGATGTCATGCAGCAAATGAGCTGGCACCGTAACTGAGCCGTCCTGGCCGACATCGGCGTTGGTTTGCTCGATAACCTCACGTTCAAGGTCGGTTGCATTGAACCGCAATGCACCGCTTGAGGCCTGCAAGAGCACGTTCGACAGAATCGGGATCGTGGTGCGTCGCTCGACGACGCTCGTGACGTGGCTGAGTGATTTGAGTAGTTCGCCCCGTTCGATGACCAGCTGCATATGACGTCCTGAGTGTCTGAGTGGTTGTCCGTTGCCCGTACCGCCTACCAACCCATTGTCATCGGGGCGCTCCGATTGTCGCAGAGGTCCGACGACATCTGATGCAAAAGCGCCGGGACACGGTACTGATTCGTGTAGACCGCGCAACTTGGGACAAAAGCCTTGCGTATGCAAGGGGGCTTATCAATGCCGATTTTGGCGGGAAAATTTGCGAGTGTGCCTGTAATGTTCCATTTTGGTTGCGACCAAACAGCCGCCGCATGACGGCGCTGCGAAGCGCACAACAGCACCGCGTCAGCTAGAAAACTGGCGCGGTGCTGCCAAACCTTGATGCAATAACGTGCCGCGCGCGTTAGCTGCTCAGCATTTTTTTCAAATCCTCGAGCTCATCGCGCAGACGCGGATTGGCATCCAGCTCCTTGTCGATCTTGCGAATCGCATGCAGCACAGTTGTATGATCACGATTACCGAACCGGCGGCCGATTTCAGGCAACGACCGTGCGGTCAGCTGTTTCGAAAGATACATGCCGATCTGGCGCGGCCAAACCACTGAGCGATGGCGGCGTTGCGAGAGAATATCCGGCTTCGACACACCGAAATGCCGAGAAACTGTTTTGATGATCTCTTCAATCCGCACGCGCCGCGGCTCGCCGCCATTCTGGAACAAGTCGCGAACCACGGTTTCCGCCGTTTCGCACGTGATCGGCGAGTGCAGGTATTGCCAGTGCGCGTGCAGCCGTGCGGTTGCCCCCTCCAGCTCGCGGCCGTTTTCCACCAGCCGCTCCGCGAGAAGTTCGATGACATCGCGCGAAATTTCGAACGATGGATCCATCTGACGCTTTTCCTGAATGCGCCGCTCCAGGATTTTCAAGCGCAACTCGTAATCGGGCGCGCTGATTTCCGTTACCAGGCCGCGCTGCAAGCGGCTGCGCATGCGTTCGTTGAGCTTCTCGATCTGGTTGGGTGCCCGCGCCGAGGCCACCACAACCTGTCGCCCACCGTCGAGCAGCGCATTGATGATGTGGTCGAACTCGATCTCGGTGTGTTGCCCGTGCAGGAATTCAAGATCATCGATCAGCAACATATCAATCGAACGGAAGCGATCCTTGAAGGCCATCGCCTCCTTTGACTGCAGGGCCTCGACGAAACTGAAGCGGAAACGCTCGGCCGTCAGATAGAGGATCTGTGCCTGCGGCATGCGGCGACGGACTTCCCAGGCGACCGCCTGCAGGAGGTGCGTCTTGCCGAGCCCGACCGCGGAATGGAGGTAAAGCGGGTTAAAACCGCGCGACTCAGAGAAAATCGTATCTGCGACTTGGCTTGCCCCGGCGTGCGCCATGCGATTGGCCGAACCGACAATGAAACTATCGAAGGTGTAGCGTGGATCAAGCGGCGAACCCTCAAATCCGCCTGCCTGCGTTGGCGTGCGAGCGATGAAGTCAGCACCGGGCACCGGCGTCGCAGGCCAGACGGATGGCGACTGTGCCGCGGCTTGACCGCGATTGCCGTTGGCTTCCGCGTTCGCAGCCGGTGTTTGCGCTGAGGCCGCGTTGTTGGCTGTCTTCGGGCCGACCGGCTGACGCAGCGTCACTTCGATGCGTTCCACGTTCGTAAACTCAGTCTGGCAGGCGGCCAGCACGTCATCCAGATAGTGGTTCTGGATCCAGTTGCGCAGGAACTTGACCGGCACCGATGTCCAGATCGTGTCGTCCTCTACCGCCTCGAATTCCATGGAGCTGAACCAGCTCGAATAAACCTCTTCGCCAAGCCGCGCACGCAGCACGGCCCTGATTTTGTTTTCCGAGTTCTTTAGGCTGCTCGGCTTTTGATCACGTTTGGTGTTTTGCGCCCCGCTTGTCTGCGCCCCACCAACTTCCGGTCGTGTTTCCAGCATCGCCGCGGACAAGTTGTCCTTGCTTTCGATCGTCATTGCATTTTCCCCGCAAAACATCATTCGCTGGCGCGAGCCAACGTTCTTTGACTGACCAAGAGCAGACGCAGCTCGGGTGTTCTCGCCAGTCGCATGGCAAGTCCGATACGCTGATCCTGGGAACTCGTTGAGACACCTTAGGCAGGCGTCAAACCAGCATCCTCAACAGCAAATTGACGATGCTCCTATGTGCACAACACTAGGTGTCCACGCCTGATGGCGCGTCTCCTAGCTCTATGTCAGCACCCATGATTATCGGGCACCTGTGCCGTGTTCGTCCGAGAGAGCCTGGACGGCTCGCCTTGCCGTCTGAATGACCGGTGCCTACAGCCCTCTGCAGCACGCAGTCATATCGCCTAAAATCAAACACTAAAGTGCGCCTCCTACTCACATGCGATCCGACCCTTGCTCAACGGTGCCACAGCACCAACAGACAAGCAGCCGCAATCGTACGCCGCAGCTCCCCCTAGAAGGGGAGCCGTTGCTCAACGCCACACACGATCATGTGCGACGAGGTAGCAGAAATGCAGATACGCAAAACTCGAAGGGCAAGTGCATATATATAATGCGGATCGAACAGATCCGATGCCTTACCAAATTTACCGATCGACCGGTTCGGCCGATGCCCTCGGTAAATACCCCGCGCATTTCTGCCGTAAGGTTAACCACAGGTTAACGGGATTCTCAATAGGCCCGCATCGAGAACATTTTGACCGATGTTCGCCGAACTGGGTTCAGTATTGGCGCCGTGACAGCAAGATCGAGAGAGGCTTCCGAAAATGAGTCCGGAGTCGCAATGGCTTGTGGATTATGCGTCGCCCTGTGAATAAGAGCGCCCCGGTCCGACATGTATGTGACAAGTTTTTATTTTTTTTATGAATTTATTATGCCTTCTTTATCAACGACACCCGGTCAACCGGACCAGATCTGACAAATTGGCAATAAAATTCAATCGACTAAGCTGATCCGTCATGCAAGCTCAAGATCTTCTCGAGCGATCGATTGCGGCTATTTCGCAACAGTATCTATCCACAGCCTGAAAGTCTGAAACGAGAACGTACTGCGTACATAACGACGCGAGTATCCGCCAGAGCACAACCACACATCGCATAGCGACAATACGGACCTCTGCCGCCGGCATTTAGAAGGTCTGATGTTTCTTTTGGGGGCTGCGAAATAGCGCTGCCACCATCCTTGCGGAGCGCGCGCGCCGAGCCATAGGGCGAAGCCTCTGCGAACAATGGTCAAGCGCGACTAATGTTGGCAACCGCGGACTCCCTTCGCAGCAGGTATGGCGCACGCTCACGCCCTGAGCCTCGCGTTGGAAACAAATCTTGTCTCCAACTGGCGGATCGATCCGGAGAATAAGTGGTCAGCCCGTGGCAGAGCGACGGGTCATGGCTTCAACGCCCGGAAAATCTAGTGAGGCGCTGCCATCGGGCGCCCGCCGGCAAAGGCCGGGAGATTGCCCAGATTCCGATGGGACGCTCTAGGCCGAAGCGGCGGCCATTGCCTTAATGCGTTTGGCGAGACGGGAAACTTTGCGGCTTGCAGTATTGGAGTGAATCACGCCCTTCTGGCCGGTCCGGACCAGCACAGGCTCGGCAAGCTTGAATGCGGCAGTGGCTGCAGCTTGATCGCCTGCGGCAATCGCTTCTTCTACCTGGCGAACGGCACCGCGCATGCGCGTCCGGCGAGCCTTGTTGACGTCTGTGCGGCGAACGGTTTGACGCGCTGCCTTTTTCGCGGATGACGTATTTGCCATACGTAGTGTTCCTTCAATCCAACGGGGCTGGCTGCAACAGTAGACTGCCGTCACGCAGATATGCGCCGCGACAAACCGGCATGCCAATAAGTTTACCGCCCGTAGCGGCGCTGCGGGCGGCGAAATAGAAGGGATGTTCTAACTTTCTCTCCCGCTGAGGTCAATCTGTTTCGCGCGTGCGATGTCTCGGCGGCGATCTTCATCAATCCGGTCTTGTCGCGTGGATCGAAACTGGTTACCCAACAGCCCTGTATTCGACCCGCAGAAATCGATCCCAGGTCGCCGCCCTTCCCATCATACAGTGCCGAGAGTAATCAATGGCTTTTTGGATCTTGAGCATATCAATCAGTGTCGCACTCCTGGTCTGGACGGCTGCGGCCAAGGCGACCAACCCCGATATGGCCTACGCCCATATGGCGATCGCTGCCATCACGGCGATCTGCTTTGCACTGTTTGCCGTGCGTGACACGCGCAGGACTGTCGATGCCGGCGCATCACGCTCAGCGATTTCAGCCAATTCGGCCTGGTCGATGGGTTACGTCTGGGTCTGGGGAACGCTCGGGCTGCTGATAACCTATGCCAGCGGCGCTGCCGCCTGGCACGAATGGCTGCATTTCTTCCTCGCGTTCGCCGTTGCCGGCGCCGCGGCGCTGTTCTTTGCCAATCTGCTGCAGCGCGACGCCAATGCCGGCAAGGATGACGATGC
The DNA here is from genome assembly GCA_049116495.1 of Hyphomicrobiaceae bacterium. Lineage (GTDB taxonomy): Bacteria > Pseudomonadota > Alphaproteobacteria > Rhizobiales > Hyphomicrobiaceae > CAJQQK01. The sequence continues at coordinate 23,753 of JAGDYV010000025.1, forward strand.
CATTCTCAAAGTCAGCCGATATCTGGCCTACGCCCAGCTCTTCGGTATGTTCGTCGTGATGATCGGCCTCATCATTGACGGCAAGATGACCCGCTTCCTGGTCCCACGCCATGGTGACTGGGCTGCCAACAACATCTTCTTTGGTGGCGCACTGGCCCTCGCCGTGATCAGCGCCTACGCCCTCAAGGCCAGTGCCAGCAAGGACGAGGCATAAGCGAGATGGCATCTCATCAGCTGTGGTTGTGGTTGCTGGTGACAACGCTGATGTCGATTGTCGCAATGGTTATCGGCGCGGCAACCGGAAATCAGGCACTGACCATCACCGCCGGCGCAATGTACGCCATCGTTGCGGCCGGTGTTGGCTGGCGTCTGGCCGGCTCCGGGCCATCAGATGCAACCCTACACACGGTCGCCGCCTGCTTTGCCAAGCTGATTGCCGCGACATGGACGTGGGCCGGCGCAGCCATGCTCGCCTGTTACTACCTGACGGATCTCAGCTGGCAGCACGCCTGGCAATACGGTGCCGCCATGCTGCTGATCGCGGCGCTGGTCTCACAATACGCCCGCTGGCGAATCACACCAGGTTCTCGTTTTGCCGAACAATCGATGGTCATCACGGCGCGCTGGATGACCCGGCTGCAAGGCCTGGCCGCGCTTGCCGGTGTCGTCATTCTTGCGCTCAGCGGCAAGCTCGACGCCGGCAACCAGGATTGGGCCGCCAACGTTGTCTTCGTCGCCGGCGGCCTGGCGATCTTCGCAGTGTCCAGCGCCGCCCTGCGCGCCGAGCAACGCCACGCCTCTTGAAGCCTGCTTTCTGCGGCCTACTTGTTCTTGAAGTTGGCTTTGCGCTTTTCCGCGAAGGCGGCCATGCCTTCCTTTTGATCTTCGATGGCAAACATCGAGTGGAACACGCGGCGCTCGAACAGGATGCCTTCCGACAACGTCGTCTCATAGGCACGGTTGACCGTTTCCTTGGTCATCATCGCGATCGGTCGTGACATGTCGGCAATCTTCTGCGCCGTCTTGACCGCCTCGTCGATCAGCTCCTGAGCCGGCACGATCCGCGAGACGAGCCCGCAGCGCTCCGCCTCTTCCGCGTCCATCATGCGCCCCGTCAGACACATTTCCATCGCCTTCGACTTGCCAACGAACCGCGTCAGGCGTTGCGTGCCGCCGGCGCCCGGCATCACGCCGAGCTTGATTTCCGGCTGGCCGAACTTCGCCGTCTCTGCCGCCAGGATGAAATCGCAGGCCATCGCCATCTCGCAACCGCCGCCGAGCGCGAAGCCGCCGACCGCCGCGACAACCGGCTTGCGCACGTGCGCGATCTTCTCCCAGCGCGAGATGAAATCATTGAGATAGACGTCCATGTAGTCGCGGGTTTGCATCTCCTTGATGTCGGCACCGGCGGCAAACGCCTTTTCCGATCCCGTCAGCACGAGGCAGCCAATGTTGTCATCCGCTTCGAATGCAACCAGCGCCTGGTAAAGATCTTCGATCAGCGCGCTATTGAGCGCGTTCAGCGCGTCAGGCCGGTTCAACGTGATCATGCCGACGTTGCCGCGGGTTTCGACGAGAATATTTTCGTATGTCATGCGCTTTCGTTCCGGTTTCGAGTGGCCGGCACTGTCGGGCCAGCGTTGCGAGTGGCTGTTGGCTTACTTCTGACAGCGGCCGCAATAGAATGTCGAGCGGCCGGCCTGTGTGATGCGCTGCACCATGCCCCGGCAACCGTCTGTTGGGCAAGGCTCACCTTCGCGGCCATATACCGCGAACGTGTGCTGAAAATAGCCAAGCGCTCCGTCGGCGGCACGATAGTCGCGCAGCGTCGAGCCGCCGGCCGCGATCGCATCGTCAAGCACTTCTCGGATCAGCGGCACCAGGCGCTCGGCCCGTGCTGTCGGCTTGCCGCGCGCGTTGGCCAATGAGCCGGCGAGCCGGCGCGGACTAAGCCGCGCTCGGTACAACGCCTCGCACACATAGATATTGCCAAGACCTGCGATATGACGCTGATCGAGCAGGAAGGCCTTGAGATCCGTGGTCCGGCCGTCCGCACGCTCAGCAATGTAGGCGGCGTTCAGCTGATTGCCGAGCGGCTCGATGCCCATGCTCGAGAAATGCCGGCACGTTTCCAGCCCGTCAGCGGCGACCAGATCCATGAAGCCGAAGCGCCGCGGATCGTTGTATGTCACACGTGCGCCGTTCGCCGCGTGAAACACGACATGATCGTGCGCGGCCATCTTCTCCGTCCCGTGGGTAAAATCTCCGGGCGCCCGCGCAGCTGCCTCGGGTTGTTCGATCGTGAACCGCCCGCTCATGCCGAGATGCATGATCAACGCCTCGCCACTGTCGAGTTCTGCAACCAGGTATTTGGCCCGTCGGCCGAGCCGCACCACCTTGCATCCCTCGACTCGCCGGACAAAATCGTCCGGAAAAGGGAAACGCAGGTTCGCCCGGCGCTGCTCGACGCCCACGAGACGCTGGTTGACCAGCACGGGCTCAAGGCCGCGACGCACGGTTTCGACTTCGGGTAATTCAGGCAATGGCGGGTCCTACGATGGCGGGCAAGCCCATTGTGCGCCGAATCCATGCCGTTGGCGAGCCCGCGGTATCCGCCCGGCGGGCGGCGCAGGCTAGAACAAAACGGCCGCGCCGCAATCAATACATTCCGGCTTGATGAACCGAAAAAGTTAACATGGCCCGGCTTTTGCAAACGATCATTTCTACCAACCTGAAGAAACGAGCAAAGCGCTTGTCTTTTCAGGCCGCATTCACTTTCCACTAACCGACCACCCTCTGAGAAGGATTATATTACAATGCTGAATTCCTGGAAAACAGACGCCGGCAAATCAGACACCACGGGGCAATCAGAGGCCACGCCACGCACAGCCGCACCATCCAATAACACACCGATGGCAGCACAATCGGAAATCTCGATCTCTGTTCCCAAGCACGAGGAGCCTGCAAAGTCGGTCGGCAACTCAACGATCGATGCATGCCTGACCATGCGCGGCGACCTCGAAAGCGACGCCGATATCCTGGTCAAGGGCAAGGTCTTCGGCAACGTCACCTGTAATCTTCTGATTGTCGACGCCGGCGCCAACATCGAAGGCGGCATCAACGCCAAGGAAGTTGTGATCCGCGGCAAGGTCAAAGGCATCATCAAGTCGGAAAAAGTGCGCCTCGACAAATCCGCTGAGGTTGCCAGCGATATCTATCAGAACGTCTTCATTGCCGAAGAAGGTGCCAGCATTCTGGGCACCATGAAGGCCCTGAAGGACGCACCGAAAGACATGACCGCCCCAGCTGCCGAGGACAAAAAAGCCGCCTGAAAGCCAACGGTCGTCTAACGCTGATCGACAACCAAGTCCAAGGCCCGCCATCTATCCGATGGCGGGCCTTTCCTGTCACGTGGCAGGTTGCCAGTCGCGAGCGATGGCCACAGCGCTCACATCTCGAGCCCTATCAGCGCGGCCTCCAGATGCACACGCCAATCAGGCGGGTTTGCGCATCAACTGGATGCCCCAGGCCAGGTGACCGGCATCGGCAGCCTTGACCCAGTTTTCGAGACCGACAACCATCTTGTCGAGATATTCTGCCGACGCGCCGTTCTCGCGAAGCTTTTTGTAATTGGCGACGAGGTCCTCGCGAACGCGATCGTAATGCGTGCGCAAATCTCCCATCATGTCATCCTGTCGAACCACCTCAAATCCGAGCGCCTCGGCGGTCTCGCGATAGAATCGAAATGATCCCAAGCTGTTAAGTTGCAACCGGTCGTAGACGGGTTGCAGGACGCCATCCGGTACATCGTCAGTCTGGCACGGATCGGTAAATACGAAATGGCCGCCCGGCTTGAGCACGCGCCAGGCTTCGGCGAGGACCTGGCCACGCTGATCCGAATGCAGAATGGCGTCTTGGCTCCAAACGACATCGTATGAGCCGTCCGGCTCGGGGATGTTTTCAAACACGCCGTGGACGACGCGGATCCTGTCTGCAAGGCCGACAAGACGCGTTTTGTGGCGGTTCGTGTCGTTCTGAACCTCTGACAGATTGAGACAGGTCGCTGAACAGCCAAACCGTTCAACGACACGACGCATGGCGCCGCCATAGCCGGAACCCATGTCCAGAATTCGGGTGTCACCATTGATTGCCGGCAGTGCCTCTGCCATTCGATCAATGGTGGCATCGCTTGCTGTGCGGATGTCCTGGGTGTCGTCGTAAAGGCCTATGTGCAGGTCTTCGCCGCCCCAGATGTTGCTGTAGAACGCATCGGCATCATCACTGTCGTAGTAATTCTCCGTAACGTCGCGGATATCGGCTTCATTGTTGGCGCGCGTGCCACCATCCCATCGCATGAGGTGCAGCGTCGATTTCTCGGCGACGTGGACAAAGAAATCGGGATCATCTTCCGCATAGGTTTCCTGGAAGTCGCCGTACGTGCGCACGCGCAGGAAACCCGCTTCCGATAGCAGACGACGGACATAGTTCTTGCGGATCGGGGAAAGATTAAGCGTGTAGTCGGTTCCGTCCGGGAAGCTGTACTTGAAGCGCACCAGTCCTTCATCGACGTGCTCCGGCTCGGCCGAAACCTTGTCGCCGCAATAGTAGTATTTGTGCTTCGACTTGTAGCCCTGATCCAGCATCGTGTCGTAGTTGCGCTGATCGAGAATCAGAATGCCATCGTGTTTGAGGGCAGCATAGAATTCGGCCAGTGCGCGGCGCCGGTCCTGTTCATCGTGGAGATGCGTGAACGAGTTGCCGAGGCAGATAATGGCGTCGTATTTGCCCTGAATGTCACGATTGAGCCAGCGCCAATCGGCCTGCACTGACTTCAGGATCAGACCGCGCTTCTGGCCATTCTCGAAAGCCTTGGCCAGCATCGCTGCCGAGCCGTCGGCCGAAGTGACATTGAAGCCCGATTCCGTCAGGCGCACGGAGTGAAACCCGGTGCCACAGGCGACGTCCAATATCGTCTTCTTACCGCGTGCTTGAAGGATATCGATAAAGAACCGGCCTTCGCTTTCAGCGCGCGCGTTCCAATCGATCAGCTCATCCCACTTTTCAACGAACGACATAATGTATTCGCCGCGGTATAGGTCGGTCGTCCGGTCTTCGAGCGGGTCGGCACCATAATCCTGCTCGTTGAGTTCGAGTTCTGGATTCGCAAGTTTCAGACTCGCCGATGACATATATTTTCTCCAATTTTTTTTAAACTTCGCAGTCACACGCGGAAAACAAGCTCTTCCACGCTAGGCTCTGCCCGACATGGAGCAGCGCTCCCGAGAGGCCCGTGCATCAGCGCCTTGGACAGTCCAAACCAGCCGGCACCCATCGGGCTTTCGCCACGTGGTGCAAGACATTCACTGGATCGGATCGCGCGCCCGCACAGCGCAAAGGGACGCGAGCGCTCGGCCTCGAACGGCCGAAGTGCAGAGCTTATCATAATGTCTGAAAACCGACCATTAAATGTCGATATCCGACATTTCGGATGTGATCGTTCCTATGGTGCGGCCCGGCGCCTGTTCGTCCGCCCCGTGCGCAAAAGGTTCGGGATCCCGGCGCTGTGGCGGCAATGGCTTTTCCATTAACCTCATACCGACTTGTCCCCGGCCTAGCAGGCTCACGTAAACTCTACTTATCCCGACCAATCAGGGGCCGCTAACCGGTGGCGACCATTGGAGGGGTCGGGCTGCAGGTTGCGCGTCGACGCACGCACGTCGGCGTTAACAGCAACGTCCCCCGCTCGCGCCGTGGGTGAAAGTCCCCGGTGGCCGCATCTTAAAGCTGGGCGGTTTCGCGACAAATCCTGCACGGGGCGACAGCACGTCGCTCAAAACTAAAATTCGGATGCGCGGTGTTGTCGCCCCGTACCCCTGAAA